>CALXKY010000009.1 GCA_944389055.1 uncultured Spirochaetaceae bacterium
GACTATATCCTTCCCGCCTCTGGCAGAGATATAGGGAAGAGAGGCAGCAGGATTGACCACAAGCGATGAACCGAGGACAATTGCAAGATCCGCTGAGGCGAATGCATTCTCAGCCCTCATCAGGGTCGATGTATCCAGCGGCTCGCCATAGAATACGATATCAGGCTTCACGAGGCCGCCGCAGGAACCGCAGACGGGAACAGCACCGCTTCTTACCATATCAGCCATGAATGAATAGCCGTAGTGACGGCGGCAGTTCATGCAGTAGCCTTCCCTCACGCTTCCATGGAGCTCATAGACCTTCTTCGATCCAGCCTTCTGATGCAGCCCGTCGATATTCTGCGTGAATATACCCTCGGTAAGCTTTCCAGCAGCCTCCATCGCAGCAAGGGAACGATGGATTATGTTCGGCTCATACTTCTCCATCTCAAACCAGTAATCCTTCGCCCAGCTGTAGAAGACATCCGGATGCTCGCTGAAGAAATCGATATCCAGTATGGATTCGACCTTCATATGGCCGAATTCCTTGCTGTAAAGACCATCGGATGAACGGAAATCCGGGATGCCGGAGAGCGTGGAAACGCCTGCACCGGTAAGGACCACGATCCTCCTCGCCTTCTCATAAAGGCTGATGAATGCAGGAAAATCAGACATGCTCCACCCCTCTGAACGTATTGCCCCTGAGCTCAGAAGCATCGATGAAAACGACATCCCCGGGTTCATGGCTTGCTGACGAGGAGAATGAGAAGTAGTCATTATGCTCCCCTCTCGCAAGATAGCGGTCACTGTCATCGCGGCTTACGCCGGTGACGATTGCCCTGGCGCTGAATGGAAGCATCGAGGCCTTGATGCGTTCCTGCCTCTGGATCTGCTCGGCGATGAGACGCTCAAGGCGCTTAACCTTGACGCTCTCCTCAAGCTGGCCATCCATCCTTGCCGCCCTCGTTCCCTCACGAGGATTGAAGTAATACATGAAAGCTTCGGTGCAGCCCATCTCCTCCATTGCGGAAAGCGTCTCCATATATTCCTCCTCCGTCTCGGTCGGGAAGCCTGTCATGACATCGGTGGAGAGCGTCAGTCCGGGGATGCGGTCGTCTTTCTGTTCATAAGCTCCAGAATGCGCGTTGATCCGGCCTGCATGGGCAGGTGGATGTGCTTCGCGACCCTCGGTTCGGAGGCGATGACAGAGATGAGGTGATCTGAGAAATCCTTCGGATGCGGAGACTCGAAGCGCACGAATATGATGTTATCCATATAAGGCGTGATGATCTCCAGAAGCCCTGGAAAGTCCACGCTCCTTCCCTCATAGGTGGATGAGTACGAATTCACATTCTGCCCGAGAAGCGTTATCTCGCGCACGCCGCGGCTGTCAAGGAAGCATATCTCCCTGATTATATCCTCAACGGGTCTCGAGACTTCCCGCCCCCGCACATACGGAACGATGCAGTAAGAGCAGAAAGTGTTGCAGCCGTTCATGATCGGCACATAGCTGGAGAATTCACCCTCACGGTAGTATGAGCTGAGGAAGCGGTAGCCCTCGAGCTTCTCCAGCGGCTCACCGAGAATGAAGCCAGGGATCTCGGCTTTCTCATTGGTTCCGATGACGGCATCGACATGCGGAGCCTCAGCCTTGAGCTCATCCTTCATGCGCTCAGCCATGCATCCAGTGACGATGAGCGTCAGCGGATGCTTTTTCTTCTCAGCGCTGTAGAATCCGAGCCTGCCCCAGATCCTGTTCTCTGCAGTCTTCCTTACGGAGCATGTATTTATGATGACAGCATCTGCCTCATCCGGATTCTCCGTCTTCTCAAGTCCGCGCCCGAGGAGCATCGTCTCTATCGCAGCGCTCTCAGCCATGTTCAGCTGGCAGCCATATGATTCGATAAGGAATTTCATCTTGCCCTCCTCTGAGCAGCCTCGAACGTGTTCGACATCAGCATCGCGACCGTCATCACTCCGATTCCTCCGGGAACGGGCGTGATGGAGACATCACGGTCCCTGAATGAGCTGTAATCGGCATCGCCGGAAAGCCTGAACCCTTTCTCCCTCGAAGCATCGGGGATGCGGTTCACGCCGACATCGATGACAGCGGCACCCTCACTGACATATGACTCATCTATCGTCCCCGGGTGTCCGGCCGCAACGATGATGATGTCAGCACCGAGGGTGTATTCCCTGAGATCAGGCGTCTTCGTATGGCATACGGTGACAGTAGCATCCACGCCGCGCTGCATGAGAATCGCAGCCATTGGCTTCCCCACGATATTGCTGCGTCCGATGATGACAGCCTTCTTTCCCGCAGTTCCGATGCCATAGTGCTCCAGAACCTTCATGATTCCCTTAGGCGTACATGGTACGAAGCAGTCCTCCCCTGCAAGGAGACGGCCGGAATTCACAGGCGAAAACCCGTCGACATCCTTCTCCGGGGATATTGCCTCGATGACGCGGCTCTCGCTTATATGCCCCGGAAGCGGGAGCTGCACGAGGATGCCGTCGACATCGTCCCTCTCATTGAGGTCCCTGATCAGCGACAGGATCCTATCCTCGGAGACATCTTCATCAAAAGTATACTGAAAATGCAGAAACCCCAGAGCCTCGGCAGCCTCGGCCTTCTTCCTCACATATGTCTCGCTGGCAGCATCATGACCAACGAGCACAACGGCAAGCGATGGCGCTCTATTTCCTTCTTTTACAAAGAGTTCAGTCTTATTCTTAAGTTCCTCGATCGTAGCATCGGCAACTGCCTTGCACCCTAATCTTCTCATGATGCAGAGGATAATTGAAATAACCATCGTCATCAAGGAGCCCTTTGAACACATCATGCGCTTCCTGTATAATCCAGAAAGGAGTTTTTCAATGAAGAAAACGCTTAAGATTATAGCAGCCCTCCTGCTGCTTCCAGCCTCGCTTTTCGCTGCGGATGCCTACTATGATACAGGTTCCCAGATATTCAATATAACGGCAGGAGCCACTGTCCCGTTCTTCTATTCGAATCCATCGAATACCAATGAACCGATAACGATGTGGCCGGGCGACGGAGATGGGAATATGCACAGGACCGCGGGCGGCGTAGGAGCCATCTCCTACCAGGTCTTCGTCCATCCTTACATTGCCCTCGGTGCCGAGCTTGCATTCCAGTTTGATTTCACCAGAGCGGATATCGTACAGACGAACGTGCCTATCTTCGTGAAAGCGACTGCCGTGCCCGTGCAGGGAAGATTCGAAGTCCCGATCTCGATCGGAGCAGGCCTTCTCTACATGAGCTATGACGGTGCCTCAAAGCTCTCCTTCGGCTGCCAGTTCGAAGCTGGTATCAGATACTTCATAACGGATGCCTGGGGCATCGGCCTCAACTACGGCTTCTACTTCTTCCCTGAGATCTATGCGGGTGAACCTGAGAAGTCATCGACGATGTCATATATGCCGATAACGCTCACCGTATCGTACAGGCACTGAGGAGGTTCAGGAAAATGAGAAAGATAGTATCAGCAGCAGCACTTATTCTTATTACGATGGCAGTCTCCTGCAACCTGGACTCAAGCCAGGGCATCTACCAGAAAGCCTTCTATGACACTCCAAAGGATGACATCACGATCCAGAGCGTGCTTGGACGGATCGGCAGTGAGCTCATCATCTATGGCAACGGCGACCTCTACAGATATGATGGAAACCAGATGCACCTCGTCGCAGACATCACAAAATACAACATGGAAGGCGGGTACATGCCATTCATGGCAGCAGACAGCCATGTTTATTTTTCATATATCGATGATAACGATACTGATGATAATGATGATGACTATTTCAGATTCTTCAGGGCAACGCTGTCGGAGATCGAGAATGGACTTGATTCCAGCTTCCCTGGATCACACGAAGTCACTGCCTCATTCAGCAACAGTGGTAGTTCCGAGAAAATCGTAAAGTTCAATGGCCTCTTCAACTATGACATGACGAAGACACAGGTTCTCTTCACCGTTGCAAGTGATAATGCAGATGCTTCCAAGCCTGATGAGCTTATCACAAGATATGGTTTCATCAATAAAGCAGATGTCAGAGGATCAGCGTTTACAATCAATGGCGGAGCAGAGGTTCATGCTGCTTCTTCCATCATCGGCGATGGAATCCTCCGGGCATATGTCGATGACCCTGATTACGAGCTCAATGGCCAGACATGGACAGAAACAAATCTGCTTTATACGACAAACATCGATGGTACAAAGGCAGTAGAGCACAAGAGCAGCGATGATAATAACAGCATCGACTACAGCGATATGGTATTCGGATCTGATGGAACCTACTGCATAACCCTTGGTGGTGAGCTCTTCAGTGTCAGCAACCTCGATGATCCAGTCGATCAGGACTTCATCGCAGAGCAGTATTACAGATCAAATAATCTCATGCTCACATATGGGAAAAATGGCGGAGGTTACATAGGTTATATCTATGAAGAGGGAATCTACGTCCGTGATTCAGGTGAGGCCCCCGTCCTTGTTGACATCAACGACGACAATGACTTCATCACATCCTGCTGGATAGGAAGAAACGGAAGCAAGTACCTCATGGCAACGCAGGAGACGGGATTCTGGGTTATTGAGCTTGCGGGTACGGATTATGCGGACAGCAGTGTAATGAGGTTCGATCCCGAACGCGATGGGAATCTTTCGGAATACCTCTGAGAAAACAGCAATTGATCATGCCGCTCGGAAACGGGCGGCATTTTTCATGAAAGAAGCCGCAGGGATTCCTGCGGCTCTGTTTGATGACTGCTGTCAGTCAAGGATTTCGTGGAGGATATCACGCACCTCGGGATCCTTGTAGACCTCATCAACCTCATCATGCGTAAGGCCGATGAACTCATGGCAGGTATAATGGATCCACCTGGAATCCTCAGGCTTATGGAGCACATGCTTGCGGCACCAGTAGTCAGGCTGTATCGGAAGCGGCTCCTCATTCTTATAAAGAGGGACCTTATAGTCGTATACGGCGACCTTGATATCCTCACGTGGAATCCCGGATTCCATCACTGTATTCACAAGCGCATTGACGGTCATGCCTGTATCGAAGATATCATCAACGATTAGGATCTTCTGGCCCTTCCTGAGGTTTCTGGGGGACCATGTCCATCCATCGATATCGACATGCGAGGAATGCTCCTTCACGGCACCGTACGAACGGGCCACGACAGCTGCATAGAATACAGGAGTCTTGCCTTCCTTCATCGCCATGAGCTTGTAGTATTCGCTCATCACATTTGCCATGTAGGCACCTCCGCGGAGCGAGTCATAGATGACGTCAGGTACAAAATGATCTTCGTGATGCATCCTGTAGACCAGCTTCAGGGCAGCGTCCCTGATCATGTCGCATGTGATGAATTCCTTGCTCATAGAGCCTCCTGTCAGAGTTCGGTAAGGATCTCAAGACCCTTGTCGGTTATGGCAACCGTATGCTCCCAATGGCATGCAGGCTTGCCGTCCAGCGTCTTCACTCCCCATCCGTCAGGCTCAGTCCTGACGCGGTATGTACCCATGTTGATCATCGGCTCGATGGCAATCACCATTCCAGGCCTGAGGCGCGGATTCGGCAGCGCGAGCGAGACATAATTCGGCACTTCCGGATCCTCATGGATCGAGTACCCTACTCCATGGCCGCAGTAATCGCGGACAACGCCATAGCCGAACTTGCGGGCATAGCCTGAGACGGCTGCCCCGATATCCTGGATCCTGGCGTGAGGCTGGGATGCCGCTTCAATACCGAGATAAAGGCACTTGTGCGTGACTTCATTGAGCTGATGGACCTCAGGTGATACCTTGCCGATCTCATATGTGTGGGTTGAATCCGAAACGTAGCCATCCTTCTCGAGGCAGATATCAACGCTGACGATATCGCCATCACGGAGGATTGTGTGCTTATCCGGGATTCCGTGGATGACCATATCATTGACGGATATGCATGTCACATTCGGATAGCCCATATATCCCTTGCATGGTCCTGTTGCGTGATGGCGCTTCATGAAGTCATGGCAGAGACTGTCCACGTCCAGAGTGCTCATGCCCTCCGCGATCTGCGGTCCGACTTCCTCGAAAAGCTCGGCAAGCAGCCTGCAGCTTGTCCTGATGCCATCAAGATCCTTTTCGCTTTTTAGCTCGATCATTTCCTTTCCATATCCTTTCTGGCTGCATCGAGTATTCCGTTGATGAACTTGAAGGATACATCATTGGAGAGCTCCTGCGAGAGCTTGACTGCCTCATCGATTACGATAGCGGGATGGACATCGCGCGAGAATGCCAGCTGATAGAACGCCACACGGAGGATATTCCTGTCGACGAGGTCGATCTTCTCTATCGGTCTGTTGAGGGAATACCTGGAGATAAGCGCATCGATTGCCTCACGGTTCTCAAGCGTGCCGAAGACGAGGAAGCGGATGAAGATCCTGTCTTCCTCCTCGAGAGAGCTGATCTCCTCCTCATTCATGCCCTGGAAAGGTTCAATGGAAGATGGATCAGCATCGAGCATGCCGCGGAAATCAAGGGAATAGAGCGTGGAGACTGCAATGCTCCTGTCATGATGTCTTGCCTTGTTCTGCATCTTATTCCTCGTAGAGAATCCTGATCTGTGCCTGAGATCTGAGCTCCTGCAGGAGCGACTGGAGCGCGCTGTTCATGACCGCCTGCTGGTTCCTCATATAAAGCACCTGGCGGATGTAGTCATGGACGGTTGTCGTATCCTCAGGGGAAACCGGATCGTTGATGCCGAGAATCTTTCCATAGTTATGGACCGAGACCTTGACGATGTGATAACCGGTATTCGACTCAAGCACGCCGGAAATCTGTCCAGGCTGCATTGAAAGGACCTCATCGCAGAAGGCATCGCCCCAGCCCTGGCGTGCGACAGTGTTGTCAGCCGTAAGCCAGCCGATATCACCTCCGATATTCCTGGAGCCTGTATCCTGGCTGTAGTCAAGGACTGCCTGCTCGAATGTCGTAGCGCCCGAACTGATGGCAGCCGATGCTTCCTCAAGCGTCTTCAGAGAAGCGGCGTTCTCCTCAGCATCCGCTGCCTTCGGGATATAGATATGCGCAAGCTTCACATTCTCAGCCTGGAAGAATGCCTGCTGGTTCTGCCTGTAGAATGAGCTGATCTCAGCCTCCGTAGGAGCGGGGATGTTCTGGAGCTCATCGCCGCGCTTGAGCATGAGATACTGATTGACGATCGTCTGCTCGCGGAGCATCTGCTTGTACGCATCGACAGATCCGAACTGCCTTACGACCTCTGCCTCGAAATCAGCATCGGATATCGGCTGCCCGGCCTGTGCCTCGAGATTCGCCTTCATCTGGCTGTACATCTGGTCGACCTGCCTGTCGGAGACGGTGATGCCATCACGCTCAGCACCCTGAAGGAAGACTTCATCGTTGATGAGCGTATCAAGCACCTGTGCCTTCGTGACACCGGCACCCATCGAGGAATACCTGAGATACTCAGAATCGAGCTCCGACTCCGAGATCGCATGATTGCGTATGAGATTCACCGTCGCAGCGGGGCGCGAGATTATTGAATCTGCCGGAAGCGCAGAAAGCGCGCATACAAGCACAAGCAGAACTGCTATAAATGAATGCTTTCTCATCAGTTATTCCTCTCTACATTGAGACGCTTTCCTATAGCCATCGCCTCTTCTGGCTTCTTTATGATTTCTGAAAGCTTGAGTATCATACCCTCGCCTTCCATTGCCTTCATGAGATTGAGAAGTGCCTTTCCCTTCCTGAGCCCGCCGGTGATGAACGCAAAACAGCGCTTTCCGGATACCGTACCGGCTCCTGCAAGATACTTCGATACGATCTCAGGCACCTTTGCAGAGAAAAAAGAAACAGGCTCCGAACCGAGCACGACATAGTCGTAGCGCGTGAGTCTGGCTTCACTGTCATAAGCATTGATGACGTCAACCTGATGTCCCTGTGTCCCGATTCCATGCGCAAACGCATCCGCAATGGCCTTGAGACGGGAATCATCGCGGGTCCTTCCCGCATAAACAACACAAACCTGCATCACTTACTTCCTGTGAACTGCTATCAGTCCAGATATATTCTATCACACCGCCGATCTCCATCATATAGAGGAATCAAGGCGTCCATGTATTCTTCAGATGAAGAAAGAATAAGCCGGCTTTCCCGAATAGGCAAGCCGGCCACGTTCACAAAGGAATCACTCTGCGATGGCTGTGTCCGCAGCGCCTTCCGCGCTTCCTGCCGCAGCTTCATCAACCCAGCTATCGGCTGCTGTATCGGCAGCTGCTGCCTCGGTTGTCCAGTCAGCGGCTTCCGCCTCAGCCTCAGCAGCGATCGCTGCCTCGATCTCCGAATCGGTGGACTTGTTGACGATCGCGACGACAAGCGAAAGGACCATGAATATGATCGCAAGAATCGCTGTAGTCTTCGAAAGGAACGACGAGGTGTTCGAGCCGAATGCAGACTCCGAGCTGCCTCCGAAGATTCCGCCAAGTCCGACGCTGTTCTCATCCTGTACTGCTACAAGGAAGATGAGCAGAAGCGAGATGATGCAGAAAAGCACCAGAAGTATGATACCTAGAATAGTCATTTCACCGTACTCCGATATTATTTGCTATAAGTTATGATGGGGAGGAAATCATCAAGCTTGAGGGAGGCTCCGCCTACCAGCGCGCCATCGATATTCTCCTTTGCCATCAGTGCCACGACGTTGCCGGGCTTAACGGAACCACCATACTGTATTATGAGATTATTTGCAATATCCTCGCTATACATAGCGGCTACGGTGCGACGTATGAATGCATGTGCTGCATCCGCATCATCCGGCGTTGCCGTCTTTCCCGTTCCGATTGCCCAGACAGGCTCGTAAGCAATCGTGATTGCACCCATCTCGGCAGGAAGGACATCCTTGAGGCCTACCCTGAGCTGACGCTCGAGAACGCTCTCAAGATTTCCAGCTTCCCTCTCCTCGAGCGTCTCTCCGACACAGAGGATGACTTCCATCTTCAGGGAAAGAGCAAGGAGAACCTTGGAGTTGATGATCTCATCGGTTTCGCCGTAGTACTGGCGCCTCTCGCTGTGCCCGAGGATGACGGTATTGATCCCGATATCCTTAAGCATCTCAGGAGAGACCTCCCCGGTGTATGCACCGGAGAGGTGGTTTGCCATATTCTGTGCAGCCACGGTTATGCCGCTGCCCTTCACTGCCTCTGCGACAGCGGGGAGAGCAACGAATGACGGAGCGATCATGACACGGCACGATACGCCAGCTTTCCTTACAGCCTCAGCGAGCTCGCCGGCATAACGGGCGCCCTCGGACGGCGTAAGGTTCATCTTCCAGTTTCCTGCGATATATGGCGTTCTCATGCTTATTTCTCCAGAGCCTTGATGCCGGGAAGCTCCTTGCCCTCGAGGAACTCAAGGGAAGCTCCGCCGCCAGTAGAGACATGGCTGATCTTGTCAGCAAGGCCGAACTTGTTGATGGCAGCAACGCTGTCACCGCCGCCGACGACTGTTGTCGCATCGGAAGCTGCAAGAGCCTTCGCAACCTCCTCTGTTCCCTTGGAGAATGCAGCGAACTCGAATACGCCCATCGGTCCATTCCAGACAACTGTCTTTGCCGTCTTCAGTGCATCCTTGATGAGCTCAACCGTCTTTGCTCCGATGTCCATGCCCATGAGGTCATCGGGGATGTTCTTGCCGTCTACATAGACAGGAGCGGCATCTTCCTTGAACTCTGCAGCGCAGACATGATCGACAGGAAGGATGACCTTGACGCCCTTTGCCTCTGCCTTCTCAAGGAAGCTCTTGGCGGTATCGAGGTAATCCTCCTCGACGAGCGACTTGCCGATCGTATATCCCTGGACGCGGAGGAATGTATATGCCATGCCGCCTCCGATCACGATCGTATCGCAGGTGCGTGCGAGCGACTCAAGGACCGTGATCTTCGAAGAGACCTTGCTTCCGCCGATGATTGCCACGAGCGGCTTCTCCGGGCTCTCGAGGATCGGTGCCATGAACTTCACTTCCTTCTCGATGAGGAATCCGGCATAGGAAGGAAGATAGTGGGATACACCCTCCGTGGAAGCGTGTGCGCGGTGAGCTGTTCCGAATGCGTCATTGCAGTAGACATCGCCATAGGAAGCAAGCGTCTTGGCGAATGCCTCATCATTCTTCTCCTCTTCAGGATAGAACCTGACGTTCTCGAGAAGAAGGACATCGCCTGGCTTGAGTGCCTTGACTTCCTTCTCCACCTCAGGTCCGATCACATCCGGTGCAAGCGTTACTTTGCTGCCGAGAAGGCGCTCGAACTCAGCTGCGACAGGAGCGAGGGAGAATGCAGGATTCTTCTGTCCCTTCGGCCTTCCGAGGTGAGTCATGACGACAAGGGAAGCACCGTTGTCGAGGATATGCTTTATCGTAGGCAGAGCTGCCTTGATACGTGTATTATCGGTAACCTTTCCGTCCTTGAGAGGAACATTGAAATCCACGCGGATGAGAACTCTCTTTCCCTTCAGATCCGCTTCATTGATCGTATTGAGTACCATATAAGCCTCCTTGGTAAAAGAATGGGCCTGCTTCTGGCAGGCCCGTCAGCCCGGGCTTTACGCCGGGAACCTATGATCAGCCGTTGACCTTCTTCATATGAGCGATGAGGTCGAGGACCTTGTTGGAGTATCCGATCTCATTGTCATACCAGGATACGACCTTGACGAATGTATCCGTAAGAGCGATTCCAGCCTTTGCATCGAAGATCGATGTGTGTGTATCGCCGAGGAAGTCAGAAGAGACGACTGCGTCCTCTGTGTATCCGAGGATTCCCTTGAGCTCGCCCTCGGAAGCCTTCTTCATAGCAGCGCAGATCTCGTCATACTTTGCAGGCTTTGCAAGGTTGACAGTAAGGTCTACGACGGAAACATCAAGAGTAGGAACTCTCATCGACATACCTGTAAGCTTGCCGTTGAGGGAAGGAATGACCTTGCCTACAGCCTTTGCAGCACCGGTTGATGACGGGATGATGTTGCCGGAAGCAGCGCGGCCGCCTCTCCAGTCCTTCATCGAAGGACCGTCAACAGTCTTCTGTGTAGCTGTTGTCGAGTGGACCGTCGTCATGAGGCCATCTGTGATTCCCCAGTTGTCGTTGAGAACCTTTGCGATCGGTGCGAGGCAGTTCGTCGTGCAGGATGCGTTGGAGACAAACTGTGTTCCCTTCACATAGGAATCCTCGTTTACACCGCATACGAACATCGGCGTATCATCCTTTGAAGGAGCGGACATGACAACGTACTTTGCACCAGCCTTGATATGAGCCTGAGCCTTCTCCTTTGTAAGGAAGAGACCTGTTGACTCGACAACATACTCAGCTCCGACCTCATCCCACTTGAGCTCTGCAGGATCCTTGCATGCCGTAACGCGGATTGCATGGCCGTTGACGATAAGCTGTGACTTCTCCACATCGCACTCGATCGTGCCATCGAACTGTCCATGCATCGTATCATACTTGAGCATGTATCCGAGGTAGTCTACAGGGCAGAGGTCATTGATTCCAACGATCTCGATATCCGGGCGGTTCATAGCTGCGCGGAAGACAAAGCGACCGATTCTTCCGAATCCATTGATTCCGACTTTGATCATATTCTCTCCTTCTTTCCAGGCATGGGCCTGGCGTTTTTTCAACCTTGTTTCTTATACCATTTTCCTAAGGAAAAAGCAAATGAAGCCTTTTCCATGCACTGAATATAATACCGTTTCAGATAAAATGGGAAGGATTCATGCATTTCCGTCCAGGAACCCAAGCTCCTTCATGATTCTTTCCTGCTCGATGAGCATTGGCTCGGAGGCGAAATCATTGGTGGCATGATCCATTCCCCTGAGGTGAAGGATGCCATGCACAAGAAGGCGCCTGAGCTCCTCCTGGCGCGGAACGGAGAGCGCATCAGCGTTGCGATTCATGGAGTCAAGCGAGATGAACACATCCCCGAGCTCCTTCTCCTCGCCTTCTGCCTGCGGGAAAGCCTCGCCATCGTTTATGGCGAATGTGAGGATATCCGTGGGCTCATTCTTGCCCCTGTAATCCCGGTTCAGCGCCTGGATCCCGCTGTCGGTGATGAAGTGGAGCGAGAAGTCACCATCCTCCCCGAGATACGTGAGTATCCTGTCAAGCCAGCTTTCGACCTGTGCGGCATCGACCGCGCCGCCTTCATCCTCAATGTAATGCATCAGTCCTTGCCTCCGTACTCGATCCTCTGATGATCGCGGCCGAGAAGATAATGTATGAATGATTCCTTGATCTTATCGAGATCGTTGATAGTGAGCTGCGAATTGTTCAGCTGCTTGTAGTTCATCTTGTCTATGATGATGGAGGATATGAATTTATCGTACTTCTGATGGTTGGGGTTCTTCATCGTCCTCGTGGCAGCTTCCGTGCAGTCGGCGAGCATGACGACAGCACTCTCCGCCGTCGCGGGGATGTGGCCGTTGTAGCGGAAATCCTCCTCGCTCACGATAGCACCGCTGTTCTCCTTCGCTTCCCTTACAGCCTCGTTGTAGAAATACTTTATGAGATCATTGCCGTGGTGCTCCGCGATGATGTCGATCACTTCCTGCGGCAGCCCCATCTCCTTGCCCTTCTCCACACCAAGCTTGACGTGCGACTTTATGATAGCGGCGGAGAGCGTCTTGTTTATCTCATCATGGGCATTCTTCCCGTTCTGGTTCTCTATGAAGTATTCAGGATGCTCGGCCTTTCCGATATCGTGGTAAAGACCTCCGACACGGGCGAGATCCGCATTTGCATTGATTGCCTTGCACGCATCATAGGCCATCTCGGAGACGTTCTTGGAGTGGTTGAACGTACCTGGGGCGACCTGCGAAAGCCTGTTGAGCGTCGGCGTGTCGGTAAAGGAAAGCTCATGCAGTCGGTACGCTGTGGGGATGTTGAATATCTTCTCCATCACCGGAAGCATCACCGAGAGCAGGATGAATGTCATGACCACATTCAGCGCGGCCGCGAATGCGCTCGTGAATACGATCTGGAAATCGAGATCATAGATGAATGATGCGATAACGGTAACACCGGCAGCAGCGAGGGATGAGAAAAGCGTCTGGTAGATCATATCTATCCTTTCCGTGCCGAAGCGTATGAACATCAGGCAGCACTCTATGACCGCGATGTAGTAGAAGAAAGAGAAAGGGCTGCTTCCAGGATAGATCGCAGCAAAGCCCGAGAGAAGAAGCGCGACGGAGAAGCCCACCCTTCTCCTGCCTGTTATGGAAGCAGAAAGTGCTGGCAGCAGGATAAGCGGCAGGAATGGATCGGTGAAGCTCACGCCATTCTCAGGCAGGATGCGCAGCAGCAGATACGACAGGCAGAGCGTCAGATCTATCCCGACGAGGAAGATGGTAGTATACAGCGACAGACGATAGCGGTACTTGATGAAGAAGAAGAGAAGATAGACAAGAAGCAACGTGAAGAGCACGAGATACACCAGGTATCCAGCCGCCTTCTCCACAGGCATCGAGATGACAGATGAATCGAAGATGCGCTGAAGCGTCCTGAGCTGCTGCTCAGTAACGACAGTATCGCGCTGGATGATGTAGTCGCCGCGATGTATCTCAATCAGCACGGGCGGCACCGTCGACGCCTTTTCCTCCCTGAGGCTTGTAGTGAGCACCGGATCATAGAAGACATTCGCAGTGACGACCATCGAGACAGCATCAGAGATGAGCGATGAGTATGATGACGGCAGATCGGGATACTTATCCGACGCGCGCATCGATACAGCTTCGTACGTGCCGCCTTCGGTAATCAGGGAAGATGCTTTGCGTGTTTCGCCGGAATAGCGGAATGACAGGCCTGAGTCCTCTATGACGATCTCGGAGTATCCCCCGCCGAGCGCCTCATTGAGATCCGATGGGAGAAACACGCCTTCATCGATAAGGTACGACGTTCCCTCAGTTACGAGCTGTGCCAGAAGCGGTCTCATGCTCTCCGGGACTTCGGAAAGCCTTGCGGCTATATCCTCCGAGTCATCAAGACCACGGGATGAGATGAACTCGGCACCCGTTCCAGAGGCAATCGCATCGGCAAGCCCTTCTGCAAGGCCGCGGATTGCCATCGATTCAGAGACCGAATAGTAGAAATGAGGAAGGACGCTCCGGGCAGCCTCCGCCGTCTCATCGGTTGTTGCCTTGTCATCGACGTATGAGAAATCGAACGGCGCGATGACATCCTCATCGGAAAGCTCACCGGGCCTGTATGACCTTGAAACCGTAAGCACGGAGCGGGGATCAGAGGAGAGAAGGATCGGGAACAGGAGTCCCAGAAGCACCGTGATGGCTATAAGCAGGAAGAGGACTGTCCTCTGCCTCTTCGAAAAAGCCTTCAGGCATTCCGGTATAAGCCTGTCCTTCATTCTTCCTCCCTCTCCGAATACGCTCTGACGATTTCCCTGACAATCCTTGAGCGTATCGTATCACTATGAGTGAATCTTACCACCGAAACCCCTTTGATTCCACCGAGAATGCCTACGGCATCCTCAAGCCCGGATGCCGATTTCTGAGGCAGGTCGATCTGGGAGGGGTCACCGGTGACGATTGCCTGGCTGTTCTCCCCCAGCCTGGTGAGGAACATCTTCATCTGCCCCCTCGTGGCATTCTGGGCCTCATCGAGGATCATTATGGCATTGTTCACCGAACGGCCGCGCATATACGCCAGCGGCGCTATCTCTATCGTGCCGTTCTCCTCCATGCGCCTGATCTGCTGCGGTGAAAGGACGTAGCCTGCTGCATCATAGAGCGGGTTGAGGTATGGTCCCAGCTTCTGCTTCAGGTCTCCGGGAAGGAATCCGAGCGACTCACCTGCCTCGACGACCGGCCGCGTGAGGAGAAGCTTCCCCTTGCGCCCGGAAAGCACCTCGGAAAGCGCCCAGATGACGGAGACGAATGTCTTTCCCGTTCCGGCAGGTCCTACGGCGAAAACGACGCTTGAAGAATGCAGCACCGAAAAAAGCTCGGTCTCCGCACGGCTTCTCGGATAGATGGATCTTCCTGCTGCGACTATCACAGGGGTATCGCTCTTCCTGTCAGCCTCGCTCGGCTCGGAAAGGAGCTGGAACTCCATGAATATCTCAGCCTCCCTGAGCCCTCCCCGTTCCTCGGCGGCCTTCTCGAGACGCTTCATGAACGGGATGAAGAGCGGAACATCCCCTGAGGCGGAGACTGCAGTTCCACGCACTGACAGGTCCGTAGCCATAAGCATCTCGAGATACGGGAGATTCGCATCATTCGACCCCAGCACGAGCTGGGCATTTTCAGGTCTGAATACATAGCTCTGAGACATCATCGCTCCCATGTACGCGTATCCGTATTGTACTGCCACTGCTGATCGATCTTGAGATCCGGCATGATCTTCCAGCTGAGGTACACGCTGAACTCAGGCACGAATTCATAGATATCGTCATTGAGCTCGATATATGCGGCATAGGAGCAGTGGAGATCCCAGTCATCCATGTAATGGACAACATCGAGCCGGGCTTCGCTCATGACGAAGTTAGTGTTGTAGCGTCCATCTCCGAAGAAATCGAATGAACGTCCCAGGTCAGCGAAGAACTCTCCGAAGAAATTCCCGCTCGTCACATAGTCGTAGAACGCATTGTTCGAGGAGGAGAACGAGAATGTGAAATCGAGGAACTCCGCTATGCTGAAGGTGATGGACGGCGTGAACGTGAACATCGAGGCATAGGGGTTCGTCATATCGAATTCGAACTCCGACTCAAGTCCGAAGGAGAAGTAGATCCTTCCCCTCCAGAGCTGGAATGACGCCGAGTTGACATCGAGATGGGCATTCACGCCCTTGAACTCGACATTATCAGCATGGCCCTGCCATTCGACGGAGACGTCGAAATACGGGATCCTCAGCGTCGTCATGATTGAATCGAAGTAATTGTAGTCACCGTTGTCATATGCGGCGTAGTCCACATACTGCGTAATGGACCATCTCTGGTCAGCTGTCCTGAGCGACAGCGATGCATCGCCATAGAGAGGACGGAAGAAATCCTCGCTGTCATAGTCCGCGCTCTGATAGTGCAGCGAGATATTCGATGTGACATATGTGCTGCTGTATCCAAGGGAGAGATTCACCAGATCGCTCAGGAACGGCGAATCGGTGTCCTCCTGAAGGAACTCCCACTCAAGGGAGAGCGCAAATGGACCGTAATTGTATGCAAAACCGGGCACAAGCTCCGCAGCCAGCGGAGGAAGCACGTATCTGATCGACGGCGTGAATGTGCCGAAGCGTGACGTGATATCCTTCCGGAAAGCGATGGAGTGGCTCGTGATTGTCTCATCATCCCAGTTCGGCTTTATGAGAGTCGACTCCTCCACCCCGTTCTCTCCTTTGCCCGTATAGCTGAGGAGGCGTGACGCGATGCGGTATTCAAGACCGATGAATGGCAGAGCGAATGTGACATCGGAGTTCAGAGCTCCCCTGTGCGTATAGGCAAGCGTCTCGTCGTCCTCCTCCCAGAGATACGAGTAGGTCGGAGTGAAGACGGCCCTGAGAGAAGCATATTCTGAGGCCTCTGCCTCAAGGGAGAGCCTGAGCGATGTCGATGAGGAGAAGCGGCCTTCCTCATACACGCCTTCCCTTGAATAGCTGTAGACATTGCCGAGGTTCTCGGAGATTGAATAGCCGAGCGAGAGGGCGTATGTCTCATTCCCCGTAGGATTCTCCCGTCTCTCACGGGACTGGTAGACATCATAGAGAAGCGGATCGGAGAGGAGATAGCGATCAGTCACATCCACCGTCTCATGCTCTGCAGTGACGACGGTATCCTGGGTGGATACGAAATCGAAGATCTTGCCTGAGACGGATGCGGAGAATGACGGAAGCGTCTTCTCCTCGAGATAGTAGTCCATCGCAAGAGTATCCCAGCGGTAATCGGCAGCAACGGAGAGGTCCGAGACATTGAAGGACGAGACGTAGGTTCCCGTCGCGGATGACGGCAGCCGGAAGCTTACATCAAGGCTCCTCGAGAATGTCGTGAGCGTCGAGCTGTATACAGTCGGGAACTCCGGTGTCTGCAGAAGGGAGAAGATCGAGAATCCCGAGAGCCTGTTCCCGAAATCCCTCAGGACACGGCTGTCGGAGTAGAATGGATAGGACAATGAGACGCTGAGCCCATAGCCGCTGTAGTCGATCTCGTTCACACCGTAGTAACGGAAATTGCCATCATAATGCGTAGATGATGGCGAGAGTGCCACGCCATCGAGGAATGAGAACGTCAGCGAGCCATCGAATAGTCTTATCCTGCTGTCGACTCCGAGATGGAGGCCGTTGACCGAATAGGCATCGGCCATGAGCGCTATGTAGGAACCCGTATTGCGCGCCCACTGCTCAGCAGATGAAAGAGACCCTGACGATGAGTAGTATGCGCCCGTGGGATGGAGCGCGCTGTCATCGCCGTTTCCGGAGGAGAGGATCGACATGAATGATTCATCCGCAAGGTTCTGCTGCACGCTGTCAGCCTGACCGAGGAGCTCGAATGTCGTATTGAGGAACGCACCGCGGTCGGAGTTGAAGCCGATCGAGGGATTGCCCGTGATCTGCGAGCCAGGGAAGAAGAAGAACGGCAGCCACAGGAGCGGAACGCGTCCTATGGAAAGATACGCATTCGTGATGAACATATCGGAACCGCTGAGCATCGCGATCTCGTCCGCGGTGATGGAGAGATATGCCTGATCGGGGTTGGAAGTGATGAATCCATCCTGATAGAGCATCCCTCCATCCGACGAGAATGAAAGCGTCTCACCGGATGTGTATATGGTTATATCGTTCTCCGAGGAACTTCCTTCCGTCGATGTCGTCGCATCGGTGACGATGAGATTCCCGTCCTCCCATGCGATCGTGACGACATCTGCATCGATGCTCTCCACCGGAGATGATGCATCATCCGTAGAGTAAGAGACATTGCCGAGAGCTGTGAGGATGCTGTTTGCGCTGTCTATGATGACTGTGTCCGCACTGAGCTCAGAGACCGTCCCTTCATTGGCAATCGAGATCGAGGCATCTCCCGAGATCATCACGCGGTCCCCTGCGTTCTCCATGTTCCCGGCATTGTTGATGGTGAGAACGAACTGGTTATCAGCCGAAGCATCTTCCTCTATCGTATAGGCTTCCAGCCCTTCATACCTGTAAAGGGCATTCTGCATCGCCTCCCTCGACCCCTCGGGCAGAGAGCGGAGAGCGGACATGTTCCTCAGATCCTCATCGGATGCGAAGTAGATCGTGGGAGCGCTCACTGCAGGAAGAAGCGCAGAGGCAAGCGAAAGGATGATTGCGGCGATGACGGTCTTCTTCAACGGAGGTATCTCCTGAGGTACTTCCCGGTGAAGCTGGCTGGCACTTCCGCGACTTCCTCTGGCGTGCCCTCAGCCACCACCGTCCCTCCGAAGTCGCCTCCGTCGGGTCCGAGATCGATTATCCAGTCAGCCGTCTTGATCACATCGAGATTATGCTCGATGAGTATGACGCTGTTGCCCTGATCCACCAGCTTCTCAAGCACTTCGAGAAGCTTCTTCACATCAGCGAAATGAAGTCCCGTAGTCGGCTCGTCAAGAACATAGAGCGTACGCCCTGTCTGCACCTTCGAAAGCTCCAGTGCGAGCTTCACGCGCTGTGCCTCTCCTCCGGAGAGCGTAAGAGCGCTCTGCCCGAGCCGCACATAGTCAAGGCCGACTGCCATCAGCGTATCGAGCTTGCGCATGATGCGCGGATGGGCGGAGAAGAATCCGTGGGCTTCGCTGACAGTCATCTCAAGCACATCGGAGATGTTCTTTCCCTTGTATGTGACGGAAAGGGTCTCCTTGTTATAGCGCTTGCCATCACAGACATCGCATTTGACGTAGACATCCGGAAGGAAGTGCATCTCGATCTTCAGCTGCCCGTCTCCCGAGCAGTTCTCGCATCGGCCGCCGGGAACATTGAAGGAGAACCGTCCAGCACTGTAGCCGCGGGCCTTTGCCTCGGGCATCTGCGCAAAGAGCTCCCTGATGGGAGTGAAGAGATCGACATACGTCGCAGGATTGGAGCGCGGTGTGCGCCCTATCGGGGACTGGTCGATCGAGATGACCTTATCTATGTATTCAACGCCGTCAAGCGAGGTGTAGCCATCGAATGAGTCTTTCTTCTTCTGAAGCCGTCTCTGGACTGCAGGGAGGAGTATCTCATTCAGGAGCGTTGACTTGCCCGATCCCGAGACACCGGAGATGACGACGAGCTCCCCGAGAGGTATATCCACATCGATATCCTTGAGATTGTTCTTCGAGCAGCCGGTGATACGGAGATGCCTGCCATTGCCCTTCCGGCGTTCCGGTACGGGTATCGTAAGAGCGCCGGAGAGGAACTGGCCGGTGATGCTCCTGGGGTTCGCCTCTATCTCAGCAGGTGTTCCCTTTGCGGTCACCTCTCCGCCCTGCTCCCCTGCACCTGGGCCGAGATCCACAACATAGTCAGCTTCCCTGATCGTATCCTCGTCATGCTCGACTACGATTACGGTATTGCCGAGATCCCTGAGCTTCTTAAGCGTATCGATCAGCTTCTGATTGTCACGCTGATGCAGCCCGATCGATGGCTCATCGAGGACATACAGCACGCCGGTGAGTGCTGATCCGATCTGTGTTGCGAGCCTGATGCGCTGGGCCTCTCCTCCGGAGAGTGTCGCAGCGGCCCTGTATAGCGTGAGGTATCCGAGCCCGACATCGCGGAGGAACCTCAGGCGGGCATTGATCTCCTTGAGTATCTCCTTCGCGATCTCCTTCTCAGTATCAGTCAGCTGCAGCTCCTCGAAGAATCGTATCGTGGCATTGACAGACATCTTCGTTGCTTCGATGATGTTCATGCCTCCGACATATACGGAGAGCGCTTCCCTGCGGAGCCTGTCGCCATGGCATGCAGGACAGACCACATCCTCGCGAAAGGAATCGAGCCACATGCGGATATTCATCGACTGCGTCTCATAATAGCGCCTCTCAAGCTCCGTGATGATGCCGCGGAACTCGGTTGTCTTCTTTGTGCTCGTCCCCTGATATGTATACGAGAACCTGTCGCCGCCTCCATAGAGAAGGACATCGACGAAGTCCTTCGGAAGATCCTCGATGGGCGTGTCCATCGAGTAGCCGTAATGCTTGTAAAGCGATTCTATGCCCGCCCTGTAGTAGTTCGCATCGGGCCTGTGCGTCCTGATTGCCCCCTGATTATACGAAAGCGACCGGTCAGGTATGATCTTATCCGGATCGAACTCCTTCCTGAACCCGATGCCATTGCACTCAGGGCATGCGCCGAAAGGAGAGTTGAACGAGAAGAAGCGGGGCTCTATCTCAGGAATCGTTATACCGCAGTCAGGGCAGCTGTTCTTCTCGCTGTAGATCTCCCTGAGATCCTCATCGAAGTAGCTGACCTCCACAAGGCCGCCGGCAATGGCGAATGCATGCTCGACTGCATCGGATATCCTCGTCCTGTCAGCCTTCTCGTTCTTAACCCTGTCTATGAGTATCGAGATATTATGCTTGACCTTCTTCTCAAGCGAGGGAATCGCCTCATCGAGAGAATACATCTTCCCATCGATCTCCGCCCGGAGGTATCCGAGACGGAGAGCATCCTCAAGAACGCTGCGGAACTCGCCCTTCTTCCCGCGCGCTACAGGTGCAAGGATCATAAGGCGCCCGCCCTCGGGATGGGAGAAGATGATATCCATGATCTGGTCGACGGACATCTCCGTGATCTCGCGCCCGCATTTAGGGCAGTGCCTGTGTCCGATGCGTGCCCAGAGAAGACGGTAGTAGTCATAGATCTCGGTAACCGTGCCGACGGTCGATCTGGGATTCCTGTTCGTGGATTTCTGCTCTATCGCGATAGCAGGGGAAAGACCTTCTATTGAATCAACATCAGGCTTATCCATGCGGCCAAGGAACATGCGCGCATAGCTTGACAGCGACTCGATATAGCGCCGCTGCCCTTCCGCGAAGATCGTATCGAAGGCCAGCGAGCTCTTTCCTGACCCGGAAAGGCCGGAGATCACGACAAGCGAATCCTTCGGCAGTTCAAGATCTATATTCCTGAGGTTATGCTCGCGCGCCCCCCTGATGACTATCTTATCATTCATTCCCTATCGCCTCGAAGAGAGCCTCTTCCGCCTCATCGCTGCTGACGGATCCGATAAGCTTCCCCTTCCTGTACAGATAAACCTTATCCTTCATGCCCGTCACGGCATAGTCGGCGCCTTTCGCCTCCCCAGGCCCATTGACGAGACACCCCATTATAGCCACAGTGATGTCCTTATCAAGAGATAGGAGGCGCTTCCTTATCTTCTGCTCGAATGCAATCGTATCGAATGCGTGCCTGCCGCAGCGCGGGCAGGATATGAGCCTTACGCCCTTCTTCCTGAGTCCGAGCGTACGCAGGAGCTCCACCCCTGCGATGACCTCATCCTCCACATCCCCCGTCATAGAGATGCGGATCGTATCGCCGATGCCATCGGAAAGGAGGTTTCCCAGCGCCCAGGCAGAGCGCACAGCCGATATCACAGGAGAACCGGCTTCCGTAACGCCTATATGCTGCGGACAATCAGAAGCAGCGGCGAAAAGACGCGCAGCCTCAACCGTCTCATCAGTATCCGATGACTTGAGTGATACAACGGTATTCGAGAAGCCCCAGGACGTGAACCAGCCGAGATACTCCAGCGCTGAACGCACCATCACGGAGGGAACGGTCTCATTCCCCGCGTGCGGCGGGAGGGAACCCGAATTGAGGCCTATTCTGATTGCGGCTCCCCTGTCGAGCGCAGCCTTCACGACTTCCTCAGTCTTCCACCTTGCCCCGATGTTTCCGGGATTTATCCTGATCTTATGTGCACCGGACTCAAGCGCAAGAAGAGCCATCCTGTAATCGAAATGGATATCGGCGACGACAGGAATCACACTGTGGGATGCTATATATGAGAAAGGAGCTGCATCCTCCTCGCTTATGAAGCTGAAGCGGATCATGTCGCATCCGAGAGCATGCAGCGATGATATCTTCGAGACCACTTCCTCGGGCGGTACAGACTGAAGCGGTGAGCTGTACATCGTCTGAACGCTTACGGGATGGCCCTTTCCTATCAAGAGGCTTCCGGCTTTAGCTTCCATCTGCCCTCCCCGCCACGAGCATCACCGCCTTCGTATCCTCAGTATCGGCCTTGACAAGGAACGGCTCTCCTGGAAGGTAGAGCACGAACATCCCTTCAGTGGCCCGGACCGCCGCTGTGACATCCCGGGAGATAGGGTTTTCCCTCCAGGTCGTGGACGCTGTTATGCTGCCATCCTCCACCATGAAGACGGTGCTGTGCTCCCTGTCCGTCATGAAGCCATGGAACGGCGGAAGCTCCGCTGCAGCTGCATCAGTGAGCGTTCTGAGTGAATCATCGAGGGGGAAATAGGAAGAAAGATTCCTAAGCTCATCAAGGACCATGCTGAGATTATAGCTGAAATCAGCCGAGATAGTCACGATGCCGCGCACATGCCCTTAACGCAGTGATATATAACATGATACTCTAGCGGCAGAATACACTTTCCAGGAGTTGCTATGAAAGAATATCTGCAGTCTCAGGACGATGTCATCTCGTCGCTGAAGACAACCCGCGACGGCCTTACAGCCGAAGAGGCGGGAAAGAGGCTTTCTGAGTACGGACCGAACAAGCTTGAGGAAAAGAAGAAGGACAGCATCCTGAAGAAGTTCCTTGAGGAGCTCTCGGATCCGATGCTGATCATCCTCATGATTGCGGCTGTGCTCTCCGTGATCACGTCAGCCGCTGCTGGCGAGACGGAATGGTCGGATGCCATCATCATCCTCATCGTCGTGCTCATCAATGCGGTTCTCGGCGTTGTTCAGGAATCGAAGGCCGAGAAGGCCATTGAGGCCCTTCAGTCAATGTCGAAGGCCAGATCGAAGGTCAGGAGGGGCGGAGAGATAATAACCGTCGAGAGCGAGAATCTCGTTCCCGGCGACATCATCGAGCTCGAGGCCGGAGACAGCGTACCGGCAGACTCAAGGATCCTTCTCTCGGCATCGATGAAGGCTGAGGAAGCCGCGCTCACCGGAGAATCCGTACCGGTGGACAAGATCTCCGACACGCTCACTGGCATTGAAGTGCCGCTCGGAGACAGGCGCAACATGGTCTACATGGGCTCTACCATCGTCTATGGCCGAGGAGAGGCAGTCGTAGTCTCCACAGGCATGAAGACGGAGATGGGCAAGATCGCCTCCGCCCTCTCCGATGCTGCAGACAATGAGACGCCGCTGCAGAGGAAGCTCAACCAGCTTTCGAAGGTGCTGACATGGCTTGTGCTCGGTATCTGTGTGATCATGTTCGTAATCAATCTCGTCAGGATGTCCATCACCGGTGATATCAACCTCGCGGGAGTCCTCGATACATTCATGATCGCAGTATCGCTTGCTGTTGCTGCAATCCCTGAAGGCCTTGCCGCAGTCGTCACGATCGTGCTCTCGATCGGAGTGACGAAGATGAGCCGCAAGAAGGCAATCATCCGCAAGCTGACAGCTGTCGAGACACTCGGATGCACCGAAGTCATCTGCTCCGACAAGACCGGAACACTTACACAGAACAGGATGACTGTTGTCGATGCGTACGGAAGCAGCAAGGAGCTGCTTGCACAGGCTATGTCGCTCTGCTCGGATGCACGCCTCAGCAGCGAGAACAAGGCAGAGGGAGAGCCAACTGAAGCCGCTCTTGTCAACTGGGCCTATTCGATGAACATCAGCAAGAACGATCTCGAGAAAGGTCCGTTCAGGAGAGTCGGAGAAGCTCCGTTCGACAGCGAGAGGAAGATGATGAGCACCATCCACACAACCCCGGAAGGCGGCTATGTGCAGTTTACAAAGGGTGCTCCCGACGTGCTCCTCTCAAAGTGCACGGAAATCCTCGGAGAGGATGGATCGATCAGGGCCATCACAGATGAGGACAGGAAGGCTATCCTCGCAGCAAACAAGGAATTCGCGGACAAGGCCCTCAGGGTCCTCGCCGGCGCGATGAGGAAGCTTGAAGCGGTTCCTGAGGACCAGACGCCGGCCTCCCTCGAGCATGATCTCGTATTCCTCGGCCTTACAGGCATGATCGATCCGGTCCGCCCGGAGGTCAAGGATGCAATCAAGGAATGCCGCAGCGCAGGCATCCGTCCGATCATGATCACGGGAGACCATATCGATACGGCTGTCGCCATCGGCAAGGAGCTGGGAATCGTAAAGGACAGGAGCGAGGCAATCACAGGAGCAGAGCTCGACAAGCTCTCCGATGAGGAATTCCAGAAGAAGATCAGGAACTACTCAATCTATGCCCGTGTCCAGCCCGAGCACAAGGTAAGGATCGTCAAGGCCTGGCAGCAGGCTGGAATGATAACGGCTATGACCGGTGACGGCGTCAACGATGCCCCGTCGATCAAGAATGCCGATATCGGAGTCGGGATGGGAATCACGGGAACGGACGTCACGAAGAACGTTGCCGACATGGTTCTCGCCGATGACAACTTCGCCACGATCGTCGTCGCTGTCGAGGAAGGAAGGAAGATCTATGACAATATCCGC
>CALXKY010000010.1 GCA_944389055.1 uncultured Spirochaetaceae bacterium
GGAGTCGCTGCAGCCTTCATGCTCGGCGCAGTAGGCGTCCAGATGGTAACAAGATTCCTCAGTGCAAAGGAATGCTCGATCAGTCCGGAATACAAGGAGAAGATCCTCAAGGCCGGCGATCTCTGCACAATGGTCACAGGCAAGAGGCTCGGGCATCCGGTCCGCTCGCTCAGGACAAACTTCGCACGCGAATATGCCAAAGCGGAATACAGCGGGATGGACGATGAGTCCCTTGAGGCGCTCGGAGTCGGTGCGCTCAGGAAAGCCGTCAAGGATGGCGACGTGAAGAACGGCTGCTTCCTTGCAGGCCAGATCGCGGCAATGGTGAACAAGGAACAGCCTGCAGCCGAGATTGTCAGGGAAGTCATCGAAGGCGCAGAGCCGATCCTCAGAGGAGCCATGAAATGGGTAAGATAGCATTCGTATTCGCAGGACAGGGCGCGCAGGCGGCTGGCATGGGAAAGGCACTCTATGAAGCCTCCCCCGCTGCAAAGGATATGTCGGACAGGCTTGATGCGCTCAGGCCGGGAACGCTGGAGATGTGCTTCTCAGGATCGGACGACGATCTGAAGAGAACGGAGAATACGCAGCCCTGCCTCTACCTTACGGAGATGGCAGCAGCGGCAGCTCTTGCCGAAGCCGGCGTAAAGCCGTCAGCAGTGGCAGGATTCTCCCTCGGAGAGATCTCAGCCCTCGCATGCTCAGGCATCGTCAGCGCCGAGGATGGATTCAGGCTCGTGACGAAGCGCGCCGAGCTCATGCAGCTCGAATCCGACAGGCATCCGGCAGTCATGGACGCAGTCCTGAAGCTCTCGGATGAGAAGGTCGAGGAGCTTGCCTCGCTCTTCAGCGAGGTCTATCCGGTGAACTACTACTCCCCCGGACAGGTTGTCGTATCGGCTTCCGAGGGCTCGATCGCAGCATTCGAAGAGAAAGTGAAGGAAGAAGGAGGCAGGACCATAAGGCTCAAGGTCTCCGGAGGCTTCCACTCCCCGTTCATGCACGACGCGGCAGCAGCATTCACAGAGGAGCTCGGGAAGCATACCTTCGCATCCTCATCGGTAAGCATCTATTCGAATGTCACCGGCAGCACTTACGAGGGAGACATCCCATCGCTGCTCTCCAGGCAGATAGAGTCCCCTGTAAGGTGGGTCACGATCGTAAGGAACATGATCGCAGCCGGTATCGATACATTCATCGAGGTAGGACCTGGCACGACCCTCGCGGGCCTCATAAAGAGGATCGACGGCAGCGTCAGGACATTCAACGTCTCCGATGCGGCAAGCATCGCGGAGATTGTTTCGGAGGTCAGCAATGGCTGAGGCTAAGACAGCTATAGTAACAGGTGGCTCGAGGGGCATCGGACGCGAGGTCGCGCTCCGCCTTGCCGCACTCGGCTATGATATCGCGATAGTCTACGTCGGCGACGAGAACGAGGCAGCCGACACGATCAGGGCATGCGAGGAGAAAGGCGTGAAGGCCAGAGCCTATGTCTGCGATGTATCCTCTTTCGAGGAGACAAAGGACGCGGTAGCCCGGATCAGGAAGGACTTCGAAGGAAACATCGAGGTTCTCGTCAACAATGCGGGAATCACACGCGACGGGCTCATCGCATTCATGAAGGAACAGGACTGGGACAGCGTCCTGGGCGTCAATCTCAAAGGCGCATTCAACATGATCCGCCACACAGCAGCCCTCTTCATCAGGAACAAGTGCGGAAGGATCGTGAACATCAGCTCCGTCTCCGGCCTCATGGGCAATGCGGGACAGGCTAACTATTCAGCATCGAAAGCAGGTATCGTCGGACTGACGAAGTCGACAGCGCGCGAGCTCGCTCCCAAGGGAATCACATGCAACGCGGTCGCTCCCGGCTTCATCCGCACCGATATGACAAAGAACATAACAGAGGACAATTCGGAGCTTCTCAGGACCATCCCGCTCGGAAGGATGGGAGATGTATCCGATGTCGCCGCAGCAGTCATCTTCCTCATCACATCGCCTTATATCACGGGAGAGGTGATCAGGGTCGATGGCGGTATTGCGATGTAAGGAGAATCAGATGGACAACGTATCAAGGAGAGTCGTGGTCACGGGCCTCGGCGCCATAACACCGATCGGAAACAGCGTTGCTGAAGCCTGGGAAGGCATGATCAGCGGCCGCTGCGGAATCGGGCTCAATACATACTTCGACACAACGGATTACAAGGCAAAGCTCGATGCCGAGGTCAAGAACTTCAACCCGCGCGACTGGATGGAGAAATCCGACATGCTCCGCTCCGACAGATATGCACAGTTCGCAATGGCATCGGCCGTGCAGGCTGTGGAGGAAAGCGGCATCATGGGAACTCTCCCGCCTGACAGGATCGCGGTCTATTTCGGTACGGGTATCGGCGGAATCAGGACATTCACCGTTGAGCAGAACAAGCTTCTCGAGAGAGGTCCGGGAAGGGTATCCCCCTACTTCGTCCCCATGCTCATCGCCAATATGGCTGCCGGCATGATCGCAATCCGCTTCAACTGCCAGAACGCTGCCCTTCCTGCTGTAACCGCATGCGCTTCAGGCGCAAACGCAATCGGTGAAGCCGTGCGAGCCATCAGGCATGGTTATGCGGATGCGGCCATCACAGGAGGCGCGGAAGCAGCAATCGCAGAAGCCGGTGTTGCAGGCTTCATCAACATGCAGGCACTCTCGACAGCCACCGATCCGAACGCAGCATCGCTCCCATTCGACAGGAGAAGGGCCGGATTCGTCATCGGCGAAGGTGCCGCAGCTCTCATTCTCGAGGAGTATGAGCATGCAGTGAAGAGAGGCGCGAAGATCTACGGAGAAGTCGCAGGCTATGGTTCAACATGCGATGCATACCACATCACTGCACCGCGTCCGGATGCCGATGGAGGCAGAAGGGCAATGGTCGAAGCCATGGCAGAAGCCGGATACAAGCCTGGCGAGAAGGTATACATCAACGCTCACGGAACAGGCACCCCGCTCAATGATAAGGCAGAGACGCTCGCGATCAAGGGCGCGCTTGGAGAAGAAGAGGCAAGAAAGGCTGTCATCAGCTCCACGAAATCAATGACGGGACATATGCTTGGTGCGGCGGGAGCCATCGAAGCCATCGCATGCCTCAAGGCACTTGAGACGGGAATCATACCGCCGACGATCAATCTCCTTGAGCCTGACCCGGAATGCGATCTCGACTATGTGCCGAACACAGCAAGGGAGATGCATGCTGATATCGCACTCTCCAACTCGCTCGGATTCGGCGGACACAACGCGTGCCTCGCATTCAGGAGAATATGATGGACAAAGAAGCCAGCATGAGCGCAGCAGGGTCCGCGAGGCCCGCTGCCGCTGCTGACGCAGAGACCGGGAGGGAATGGTGAACAGAGAAGAAATCATGAAGATACTGCCGCACAGGAACAGCATGCTGCTTCTTGATGAGGTCGAGAGAGTCGGAGACGAAGCCCATGGAAAGTATACGGTAAAGGGCACGGAGTTCTTCCTTGACGGGCATTTCCCCTCAGCTCCTATAGTACCGGGAGTCATCCTCTGCGAGATACTCGCACAGTCTGCCTGCGTCCTTCTTGACGGGACGATCGGCAGCGACAAGCTTCCGGTATATGCCGGGCTGGACAAAGTGAAGTTCAAGGCTCCTGTCCGCCCTGGCGATACATTCGAGACAAAGTGCAGGATCACACGCTCCATGGGACCTTTCTACTTCGGAGAAGGAGAAGGATATGCCGGCGGAAAGCTCTGCATCTCTGCCTCATTCTCATTCTGCATCACTGACAGGGCAAACGTGGTAAGCACACCTGGAGCATGACGCAGGATACTAAGGACAGATACAGATGAGCATATACAGAGAATTCTGCAATGAGACCGTTGACAGCAATGGACGGCTCCTGAAGATAGATTTCCACTACCCTGACAGCTTCAATTTCGGCTATGACGTGGTCGACAGGATCGCAGCGGAAGAACCGGACAAGAGAGCCATCGTGTGGTGCAATACAGAGAATGAGGAACACGAGTTCACATTCTCAGACATCAGCAGGATGAGCAATAAAGCCGCGAACGTGATGCTGGAAGCAGGAATAAAGAAGGGAGACAGGGTCATTGTTGCCCTTAAAAGGCATTATGAATACTGGTTCCTTGCGGTAGCGCTCCACAAGATAGGCGCCGTCATGATTCCAGTGACACACATGCTCACGGCGGATGACTTCATCTACCGCCTGAACGCCTCCGAGGCGAAAGCAATCATCGCAACGCCGCTCAACAGCGTGCCGAAGCATGTTCTCCAGGCAATAAGCAAAGGCGGTTTCAGCGGCATCAGGCTCTGGACCGTCCAGCAGGATACAGAAGGCTTCAGGAACCTCACGAAGGAGATCGAAGCCGCTTCCGACAAGCTCGGGAGAATCGAGACAAAGGTCACGGATCCGATGGTGCTTTACTTCACATCCGGCACTACAGGATACCCGAAGGGAGTCATCCATGACTTCTCCTACCCTCTTGCCCACATCGTCACGGCGGCGTACTGGCAGCAGGCGGAGGACAATGGTCTGCACTTCACAGTCTCGGAGACGGGATGGGCTAAGGCATCATGGGGAAAGATCTATGGCCAGTGGCTTGTAGGCAGCGCTGTAATGGTCTTCGACTTCGACAACTTCGACCCGAGGCAGCTTGCCACGGTCATCAACAAGTACAAGGTCACATCATTCTGCGCACCTCCTACGATCTACCGCTATCTGGTGAAGAAGGGAGTACCGGAAATGCCATCGCTCAGGCACACGGCCACGGCTGGCGAGTACCTCAATCCAGAGATCTTCTGTCTCTTCAAGGAGAAGACAGGACTTGAGCTCCATGAAGGCTACGGACAGACGGAGACGACGCTCCTTGCAGCGAACTTCAAAGGCATGAAAGCTGTCGATGGCTCGCTCGGAGTACCTTCACCGCAGTACAACGTACGCCTTATCGCAAAGGATGGCAGCACACCTAAGCAGGGCGAGATCGGAGAGATCGTCATCATTCCGGAAGAAGGCAGGAAACCGCTCGGCGTCTTCTCTGGTTATCTCGGGAACGACGAGCTCTACAGGGAAGTCTGGAGGGGCGGCGTCTACCATACCGGAGACTCTGCATGGATGGATGAGAACGGTGCGTTCTGGTTCAATGGCCGCTTCGATGACATCATCAAGAGCGGTGGATTCAGAATCGGGCCGGGAGAGATAGAGGACATCCTCATCTCCCACCCCGCCGTAATGGAATGCAGTGTCATAGGCGTTCCTGATCCGCTCAGGGGTCAGGCCATCAAGGCAATCATCGTGCTTGCCGAAGGCTATGAGCCATCGAAGGCGCTCGACAAGGAGATAAAGGATTACTGCAATTCCCGCCTTGCCGAATACAAGTGGATACGCATCGTCGAATTCACCACAGAAATGCCGAAGACGATCAGCGGCAAGATACGCAAAGCAGAGCAGCGGAAGGCTGCGGAAAAGAAATGACAGAGGGCCTGTTCCGATCGGAGCAGGCTTTTCTCTTCTTCCGCTTCAGCTGCCCCATCTCAGAGCAGGCCGTGCAGGGCAGGATACGATCATATGCACGCTTAGGAACCCTGAGAGATGGGAGGGCCCGATGCTGACAGGCGGCATGCAGACCTCCAATACACAGCAGATATTCAGCTGCGGTTTCACGATCGGCGGCGCATCCTCGGCTGCCTGCAGTTCAGGCTGGCTGGAGGAGATGGATACACCCGCATTTCCCGCACACCTGGAAGAAAAGAAGCCCACACCTTAACAATCCATCCGCTATTGCATATATAACAGAAAATTATCTATTATAAGCCGGTTACCCTATGCAGGGATCAAGGAGAATTCTATGGCTGATAAAGCACTCAATACGCGATTCGGGCGTACCAAGGCCGATATCGCACAGGATTTTGCGGAACAGCTGAAGTACAGCCTCGACGCTGACGTATACCACACGACGCCGGAAGGCAGGTACCAGGCGCTTGCATATGCAATCCGCGACAGGATCATCCACCAGTGGGATCTCTCCAGGAAAACACAGAGAGCAAAGCACTCGAAGAGAGTCTACTATCTCTCGCTTGAATTCCTGATGGGAAGAGCGATGACGAACAACATCATCAACCTCGGGCTTGAGAAGCCTGTGCGCGATGCGCTCTCCTCCCTCGGATACACGCTTGAGGAGCTTGCGGATGTCGAACCCGATGCCGGACTCGGAAACGGTGGACTCGGGCGCCTTGCAGCCTGCTTCCTCGATTCGCTTGCAACGCTCGAGTATCCGGCTTATGGCTATGGAATCAGATACAACTACGGCATATTCCGCCAGCAGATCAGGAACGGCCAGCAGGTCGAGGTCCCTGACAACTGGCTCAAGGACGGCAATCCATGGGAAGTGAAGAGGCCGGATCTCATCTACCCCGTCTTCTTCGGCGGAGAGGTCAGGCAGATCAGGGAGAACGGAAAGGATTTCTTCCGCTGGATCCCTGCCGAGACCGTGGACGGTATCGCATACGATACGCCGATCGTCGGCTACGGCGGCAAGACGGTCAATACGCTCCGTCTCTGGTCAGCGCAGTCGCCTGAGGGATTCTCTTTCGAGGAGTTCAATTCCGGAGATTACACCGAAGCCGTCAGGAACAAGATAAACGCTGAGACGATCTCCCAGGTTCTCTATCCTAATGATACGCTCTACATGGGTAAGGAACTCAGGCTCAAGCAGCAGTACTTCTTCGTATCCTGCTCGCTTCAGGATATCGTAAGACGCTTCAAGAGGAACGGAGACTACAACTGGTCAGAGTTCCCGAACATAGCGGCAATACAGCTCAACGACACGCATCCGTCACTGGCAATCCCCGAGCTCATGAGAATCCTCATCGACAAGGAAGGACTCGGCTGGGATGAGGCATGGGATATCACGACGAAGACGATGGGATACACAAACCACACGCTCATGCCGGAAGCGCTTGAGAAGTGGCCACTCCCGATGATCGAGAAGCTCCTGCCTCGCCACATGCAGATCATCTATGAGATCAACCAGCGCTTCCTTGACCATGCCGTCTCGTTCTTCCCGATGCAGAATGACAAGATCGCAAAGGTATCGATCATCGAGGAATCCGATCCGAAGATGGTCAGGATGGCAAATCTCTCCATCATCGGCTCGCATTCCACCAACGGCGTCGCACAGCTCCACTCCGACCTCCTCAGGAAGGATATGTTCCCGGAGTTCAGCACGATCTTCCCGGAGCGCTTCAACAACAAGACGAACGGCATCACGCAGCGCCGCTGGCTTCTCGATGCGAACCCTGCACTCTCGGCGCTCATCTCCGATGCCATCGGAGACAAGTGGATCACCGACTATGACCGCATCGCGGACCTCAGGAAATTCGCTGATGACAGCGCCTTCGTCGAGGAATTCGGCAAGGTGAAGGCAAAGGCGAAAGAGAATGCCGCTCTCTTCCTGAAGAAGGACACGGGATTCGTCCTCGACACATCAACGCTCATCGATGTCCAGGTGAAGAGGATCCACGAGTACAAGAGGCAGCTTCTTAATGCGATGAACATACTCATGATCTACAGCAGGATGAAGACCGACAGCCAGTACCTCGATGCATTCCAGCCGACGACATTCCTCTTCGGAGGCAAGGCAGCTCCCGGATACGTCAATGCGAAGCTCATCATCAAGTTCATCAACAACGTTGCGAAGGTCATTGCAAGCGACAGCCGCATCAGAGAGAAGCTCAAGGTGTATTTCATGCCCGATTACCGCGTAACGATGGCAGAGGCCGTCATTCCGGCAACGAATATCTCAGAGCAGATCTCCACGGCAGGCACGGAAGCTTCCGGAACAGGAAACATGAAGTTCATGTTCAACGGTGCGCTCACCGTCGGTACGCTCGACGGAGCTAATGTAGAGATCGCAGAGGAAGTCGGGAAGGATAATATCTTCATCTTCGGCCACACAGAGGAAGAGATCTCCGCTCTTGCTGCAGCAGGCTACAGCCCGATGGAATGGGTTGAGAAGGATCCGGAGATCAAAGCTATGATCGATCTCGTGGATTCAGGCTATTTCTCGATCAACGAACCCGGTATCTTCGAGCCGCTCAGGCAGTCGATCTTCGGCTATGGCAATGACAGATACTACCTAATGGCAGATCTGAGAATGTATCACGATGTCCACGAGAGTGCATCGATGCTCTATAAGAACAGCCCTGCGGAATGGAACAGGAAAGCGGTCATAAACATCGCCTCCTCCGCGAAATTCTCATCCGACAGAACGATAAAGGAGTATGCGGATGATATCTGGCACATCAAGCCCTGCAAGGTGAAGAGATCCTCTGAGGACTCCGTTCTCGAAGATGCAAGAAAGATCCAGAAATAAGGTCCAGGCATCCGAAAGCCTCCCGGTAGCAATGCTCATAACGCTCTCGGGAGGGCTGCAGGATGCCTATACCTACATCACGCGCTCCGGCGTATTCGCCAATGCGCAGACAGGCAATATAGTGCTCATGTCAGGTGCGCTCTTCTCCGGTGAATGGGGAAGAGCTCTTTCTTATCTCGTGCCGGTGCTTTCATTTTCTGCGGGAATCCTTCTCTCAGCCAGGCTCAGGGCCCGCTTCGGAAGAAGAGGCGGAAGGATGCACTGGCGGCAGCTCGTGATTCTCCTCGAGATACTCCTGCTCTCAGCCGTAGCGCTGGTTCCTGCCGGATTGCCGCATCTGGCTTCCGCGATGGTCTCGCTCTCATGCGCGATGCAGGTGGAAGCGTTCAGGAAAGCGCATGGCTATGCCTATGCTAGCACTATGTGCATCGGCAACCTCAGGTCATGCATGGAAAGCCTCTCCGAATACATCGGCACAAAGAACAGGAAGGATCTCAGCAAAGCCGGATACTACGCTCTTATCATAGCAGTGTTCGGTATCGGTGCCGGCGCAGGAGCAGTGCTTTCACAGGCCTTCGGGCTGCGGGCGATCCTCTTCTCTCCCCTGCTTCTCATCATCTCATTCCTGCTGATGCTCAGGAGGCATGAGGAAGCGTGAGAGCGACTCCTCATCCGGAAGCACGAACGTGATGCACATCGGGGATTCCGGATGAAGCGAGAAGAATATGCTGGCAGCAGATGAGGCGATATCCCCTTCAAGGGATGGAGGGTAATCGGAGAGAGGGCCGATCGAGAGCGTATGGTAACCTGCAGAGGCAGCCTTCTCCAGCACATTCCTGTACGCGGAGGCAAGCCTCTCCTTTGCACGATTCCCATCATCATAGCTGACGCGCTTCACGGTCAGTACGGCCTCGGCATTCCATTTCCTTATATCCGGATAGAACTGAAGCGATTCCTCTGCCGCTGCAGCAGCTTCAGTCTCATATGAGGAGATATCATCAGCGATGGCAGTCATCGTGCTTCCATCGATTGCGGATATCAGCTCCTCGATGAATCCTTTCTCTATGATGATATCCTCAAGCAGGAAACCGTCGAGCATCACATATTCATCAGCGAAGCCGAGGAGCACGCTGCGGATCGGAGTCCAGGTGCCTTTTCCCGAAAGATAAGTCCTCAGATAGTTCTTGCCATGGTTATTCGTTACGGTATCGCTGACAGCGATCTCCTTGCCGAGCCATACCGCCCGCATGATCGTATAGAACAGCACATCATCGAGATCCTCCTTCGGATTCTCGCGTATGCGCCTTATGAGCCCTTCAAGCATTGATGTGTCTTTGCTGTTCCGCATAGGGCCATTGTAGCATACAATCGCTATATGACTGTAATACTCCTCGCCGCCGGGCTATCAGCGAGAATGGGAACGAACAAGCTGCTTCTGCCATTCAGAGGACAGCCGCTCCTGCTGTCCGCGTATAGCGCAGCACTCGCAGCCTCTGACAGGGTGATCGTCGTCACAGGCCATGACCGGAAGATGGTGGAATCGCTGCTCCCGCCCGGGGCAGAGACGGTCTTCGCCCCTGATTACGCAGAAGGTCAGAAATACAGCACGCTCCGCGGCATTGAAGCCGTTGAGGATGATGACTTTGCCATCCTTCCAGGGGATCTGCCGCTGATCACGGAAGAGGACATACGCGGGACATCCCTGCTTCTTGCCCATCAAACAGTGGCACGGGCATTCCACGGAGGAATACCGGGGCATCCGGTTGCTTACAGAAAAGAAAACAGGGAGAGGCTCCTAGCCTTCGCAGGCACGATGAAGGAATACCTCTCCCTCTATGACACAGGGCGCTATGAAGGGAGCATCGGATGCATTGCAGATGCCGATACTCCCGAACGCTACAGGGCCTTATGCGACGGCGACCTTTCCATCCTTCATTGAGAGATGGATAGAGGCGCCATCTTCCAGATTTCCTGAAAGCATCTCGCGCGAAAGCTCATTCTCAACCTCATCCTGGATGCAGCGCCTGATAGGCCGCGCACCGTATGCGGGATCGAATCCGGCCTTTGCGATATGCTCCTCAACCGCATCATCCCAATCAAGATGATAGCCACGGTGCTCAACACGTGTCCTGAGCGTCTCAAGCTGCAGGTGGACGATCTTCCTGATCTCCTTGTCCCCGAGAGGATTGAAGATGACGATCTCGTCGATCCTGTTGATGAACTCAGGCTTGAACGTATGGCGGATGATCTCCATGACGTTTTCCTTCGCATGCTGGGGATCAGCGAGGATCTCCTGCGAGCCGAGGTTCGACGTCATAATGATGATCGTGTTCGTGAAATCCACGACACGTCCCTGACCGTCCGTCAGACGCCCGTCATCAAGAACCTGCAGAAGTATATTGAAGACATCCGGATGGGCCTTCTCGATCTCATCGAAGAGTATCACTGAGTAAGGACGCCTCCTGACGACCTCAGTAAGCTGTCCGCCCTGATCGTATCCGACATATCCAGGAGGTGCTCCGATAAGACGCGATACGGAGTACTTCTCCATATACTCGGACATATCGATGCGCGTCAGCGCCTTCTCGTCATCAAAGAGGAACGAAGCAAGCACCTTGGCAAGGAGCGTCTTTCCGACTCCGGTAGGACCGGCGAAGAGGAATGATCCGAGCGGCCTGTGCTCATCACCGATTCCGGCCTTGTTCCTCCTGATGGCGTTGGCCACTGCTTCAATAGCCTTCTCCTGCCCGATGACGGACTGGGAGAGCGTCTTCTCGAGGTTGAGGTATTTCTCCTTCTCCGATCCCATCATCTTGGCTACAGGAACGCCCGTCCATGCAGAGACGACCTTCGCGATATCATCCTCGGTAACTTCCTCCCTTAGCAGCCTTCTGCCATTCTTCGTGAAGGAATTGACCTTGTCCTCAGCCTCCCTGATCTCATTCTCAAGCGCTGGCATCTTGCCATGCTTGATCATGGCAGCTGTGCTCAGGTCTCCCTGGCGTTCGGCATTCTGCTCCTCCTTGGAAAGCTTCTCGAGCTCACCCTTCTTCTCCCTGAGAGCAAGTATGGCCTCACGCTCATTCTGCCACTCAAGGTGGAGTGCATCGTACTTAGACTGCATCTCGCCGAGTTCCGTATTGATCTTCTCGAGCCTTTCCTTCGAACCTGTATCATCCTCACGGGAGAGCGCCTGCTTCTCTATCGAAAGCTGGAGCATCTTCCTGTGGAGGTTATCGAGCTCAGCAGGCTGGCTCTCGATCTCCATCTTTATCTGCGAGGCCGCCTCGTCGATGAGGTCGATGGCTTTGTCGGGAAGGAAGCGGTTCGTGAGATACCTGTCTGAAAGGACAGCAGCTGCAACAAGCGCCTCATCCTTGATACGCACACCATGGTGAAGCTCATACTTCGGCTGAAGGCCGCGGAGTATGGAGATCGTATCCTCGACCGAAGGTTCCTTCGTGTAGACAGGCTGGAACCTTCTCTCGAGGGCCTTATCCGACTCGATGTACTTGCGGTACTCATCGAGGGTCGTCGCTCCGATCGCATGAAGCTCTCCACGGGCAAGAGCAGGCTTGATGAGGTTGGAAGCATCGGTAGATCCCTCTGCTGCACCGGCTCCTACGATCGTATGGAGCTCATCGATGAAGAGGATTATCCTGCCTTCGCTCTTCGTAACCTCATTGATGACGCCCTTGAGCCTCTCCTCGAATTCACCGCGGAACTTGGCTCCGGCTATGAGCGAACCGAGATCGAGCGAGAGAAGACGCTTGTCAGCAAGGGACTCAGGCACATCGCCCTTTGCGATACGCTCAGCAAGGCCTTCTACGATAGCGGTCTTGCCGACACCCGGCTCACCGATGAGCACAGGGTTGTTCTTCGTCCTGCGGCATAGCACCTGCATGACCCTTCTTATCTCCTCGTCCCTGCCGATCACAGGATCGAGCTTATCCTCGGCAGCAAGGCGCGTGAGATCCTTGCAGTACTTATCAAGGGACTGGTAACCCGCTTCCGGGTCCTGGGATGTGATGCGCTGGTTCCCTCTTATCGTCTGAAGCGCCTTCAGCACTTCATCCTTGGAAACACCGAGCGCGACGAGTGCATCCTTCTCGGCGCACTCATCAGCGAGCAGCGCTATGAGTACGTGCTCTGCAGATATATATTCGTCCTTGAATTCGGAAGCGACCTTGTCGCATGAACCAAGGATCCTTGCCGCTGAGCGGGAGAACGATACCTGGGCATCCCCGTAGAGCTTCGGCAGCGACGAAAGGATCTTCTCCATTGCGGAGATGACGGCTTCCGGCTGGACACCGAGCTTCTCAAAGAGCGGCCTGAGTACCCCGTCCTTCTGCTCCGTCAGTGCGATTATGATATGTGCCGGCGTAACCTCGGAATGCTTCTCTGCAGAAGCCTTCTGGGCTGCCTCCTCTATAGCGCTCTGCAGCTTAAGCGTAAACTTGTCGTAATTCATTATAAACCTCCAGAGTTCTATATTCCGGTACGGTAACCACCGTACACAACGGAATATAATAACGGAGGCTCGAATCGTTAAGTCAGGCTCTGAGACCTTCGAGATAGCTGTCTATCATCGCCATCGTCTCCTTCTTGTCGAAGGTGCGGAAGAATGCGATGCGGAAGCATGCGAGCTCAGCAAGGTTGAAGATAGCGTCAGCTGTGCCATCGATGCTGATCCTTCTGATGCGGCCATTGTCCACGCCCTGTCTGAGAAGACGCCTGAAGAGGATCGAGAGCTTGGCTGTCCTGTGATGGATGACATCTGCAAAGTCAACGCCTTCGCGCTTTGCGGAGACCATCACATCCATCAGGTTCATCAGCGCCTGCTCATTCTCCGCGGCAGTGTCTATGATATCGGAGAGGATCGCCTTCATCCTCTCGATCTCATCCCCGCCCTCCTCATTCCAGGCAATGGCAGAGTACTTCGTGAAGAGGCGGCCGGTGACAAGCTTCACCGCGTAGTAATAGATCTCATCCTTGTTGCGGAAATACTGATAGACCGTCGGACGCGAAATGCCCGCATCCTCAGCAATCAGGGAGAGGTTCGAGTTGTGATACCCTTCCCTTGCGAAAACAGCAAGGGCTGTGCGGAGTATCGTCTCTTTCCTCTCTTCATGGTCTATCTTCTTTGGCATCGGAGGAATGATAGCACTATTTGCGTGGAAAATACACAGACATACTCAATAATGGATTAGAATAGAGCCATGCTCGAACTCATAATATACATCATCACGATGGCCATAACACCTGGACCGAACACGATCCTGTCCATGGCCAATGCAGCTTCTGTCGGGCTCAGGAAAGGAATAAGGCTGAATATAGGGATGCTCATCGGCATCACAGCTGTGACTGCCATAGCATGGCTGCTATCAGAGTTTGTCTACATGGTGCTCCCGCAGGCAGAGACCGCGATGCGCGTGCTTGCTGCAGCGTACCTTCTCTATCTTGCATGGAAGATGCTGCGGCAGAAAGATATAGAGGACAGGAGCGGCAGCACGACTCTGGTGCAGGGAATGCTGCTGCAGCTGGTGAACTTCAAGGTCTATCTCCTTGCGCTCACAGCCATCTCCGCTTACATCATGCCGATGACGGAGAGCACGGCTGAGACGCTCCTCATCTCTTCCATGATACCCCTGATCTGCTTCGTATCCGGTCTTGTATGGGCTGTATGCGGTTCGCTGCTGAAGAATCTGTACTCAAGATACCGGAAGCTATTCTCCGCCATCTTCGCACTCGCCCTTCTCTGGTGCGCTTTCCGAATGTTCCAGTGATGCATGCCCTTGCATAACAGATGGAAGACTGATAGATTCCCTATTGACCGCAAGGTCCTTGGCCTGCATAGCATAATGGATAGTGCATTCCCCTCCGGAGGGAAGGATGGCGGTTCGATTCCGCCTGCGGGTATTGATCTGGAAACCATCCAGGCACCTGCAATCCTCCAGCCCGGAACGTGGCGGATCTGACAATCAGGTCCATCAGGGCACCTTCTCCGATGCCGCACAGCGAGTCAATGCATACCAGACCATGATCGCTGCATGCACAGAATGGGATACCATAAGCACCAGGTCTCATAAGAAGCGGTATAATAAAGCTATGGGTTTTCCTGCTATCAGATGCGAAAAGGATATTGAGTATATCGTCCAGGAGTATGGGTTCCTGCCGTTCTTCACCTCTGCGATTCCCGGATTCTCCATCGAGGAGATGGCTGACAGAAAAGTCTGGTTCCCTCCTCACGGTGAAGGTGTATGGGAATGGAAGGATCCCGTCATAGCAGGCACAGGAGCGGCCTACGGCAGATTCTTCCTCTCCCGCCCCGGATTCGCCTCCCGGGAATTCTTCATGAAGCTCTCTGCGTACAGACGCGATGGCTATGATTTCGAAGGCATGGTGAATGATGGTCTGGTAACCAGGAATGAACGTACAATACACGCCATACTGGAGGAAGCAGGCACTTCATCATCAGTGTTCCTCCGGCAGAGGGCAGGAATGTCAAAGTCAGTGTTCGACAGCACGATCACCCGGCTCCAGATGAGGACATTCATGATGGTATCAGGATTCGGATACAATCTCACGAAAGATGGACGCCCGTATGGCTGGGGAATCGCAAGGTATGCCCTGCCGGAAGCAGTCTATGAAGAACTGGAGGATACGCTCAATGCCCTTGAACCCGCGGACGCAAAGGACCGGCTGCTGGCCGATCTCAGGAGGCATTTCCCCGATGCGGATGATGATGCGCTCCTGAGAACGATAGGGTGATCAGAAGCTGAGTGTGTCTGAAAGGGTTGCTACCATTACAGCCTTGATGGTATGCATCCTGTTCTCAGCCTCATCGAATACAACGGAAGCCGGGCTTCTGAATACCTCATCCGTGACTTCCATCTCCTTGAGGCCGAACTTCTCATGGACCATCTGCGCTGTGGTCGTATTGAGATCATGGAATGACGGGAGGCAATGCTCGAAGATCGTGTCCTTGCCTGTGGAGCGGAGGAGATCCATCGTCACCTGATATGGCTTGAGAAGAGCGATCCTCTCTGCCATCTTGTCCTCCTCACCCATCGAGCACCAGATATCCGTGTAGATGATATCCGCACCCTTCACAGCCTCATATGGATCTGAGGTTATCGTGATTGATGATCCGTTCTCCTTAGCCCATCCGCTGCAGGCAGCCACGAGATCATCAGCAGGAAGCAACGAATCAGGCGTTGCCACAGCATAATCCATGCCCACCTTCGATGCTCCGATCATCAGAGCATTTGCGACATTGTTCCTTCCGTCCCCGACGTATGCAAGCTTCATCTCCTCAAAAGGCTTTCCGAGATGCTCATATGCTGTCAGGAAATCTGCAAGGACCTGCGTCGGATGGTCATCATCCGTGAGGCCGTTCCATACGGGAACGCCGCTGTATGCCGCGAGATCCTCGACGATGCTGTGCTCGAATCCCCTGTATTCGATCCCGTCATACATCCTGCCCAGAACCTTCGCCGTATCCTCAAGGGATTCCTTCTTGCCCATCTGTGAGTTGGTGAGGAAAGTGACACCTGCACCTTCATCATACGCAGCGACCTCGAACGAGCATCTCGTGCGTGTGGATGTCTTATCGAAAAGGAGCACGATATTCTTCCCGGCAAGAAGATGCCCATGCACACCAGGATCGACGGGCTTGCCCTTCTTCTTTTTCTTCAGCTCAGCAGCAAGCTTCACAAGGTATATGATCTCATCCTTCGAATAATCCTTGAGTGTGAGAAAGCTTCTTCCCTTAAGATTCATTTTCATTTCTCCTATATTCAGCGATATTACATATTCATGCATTTAGTGTCAATCATGGCCGTATATTCTGCATAATTATTCAATGAGATTCTGTTCTGGTGAGACATTCTGCAAAGTCTGCTCCCCATCATCAGGAAGCTCGATGCGCTCCAGCTTACCTGTGATCGTATTGCTTCTCCTTACAGCGGCCTCTATCCTTCCAGAGGCGGCGTCGATTGCCTTCTGCGACTTCTCGAGATCCTCCCCGAAGCGCATGAACTGAGCCTTCAGATCCCTGAATAGCTTCCAGATACGCTCCGTGTTCCGCTCGACCTGAAGCGTACGGAATCCTATCTGCAGCGAATTTATCAGAGCTGCGAAGTTTGTCGGGCCTGTAAGGACCACCTTATACGTCTCCTGCAGCGTCTCAGCAAAGCCATCGAGACGGAGAAGCTCAGCATAGAGGCTCTCAGCGGGAACGAAGAGGATGGCGAAATCGGTCGTATGGGGAGGGACGATGTATTTATCGCGGATATCACGAGCCTCGGACAGAACCCTTGCGCGGAGATCCTTGAGGGCTGCCTGCGTCACCACCTCATCACCTGCAGCCGCGGCTTCCGAATAGCGCATGAAATCCTCACGCGGGAACTTCGAATCAATCGGGAGGAATACATCATTGCCCTCCTCCTTGCCGGGAAGACGGATGGCGAACTCAACGGAGCTGCCATTCTTCCTCGGAGAGTAATTCTTCACGTACTGCTGAGGTGTCAGCATATCGGAAAGGATTGATTCAGCCTGCACCTCTCCCCAGGTTCCGCGGACCTTGACGTTGGAGAACATGCGGCTAAGGTCCCCGACATCCTTTGCCAGGCTGTTCATCTCCCCTATGGACTTGTACAGCGACTCAAGGTTCTTCGTAACCTCCTGGAACGAAGCGGAGATACGCGTCTCCAGCGTCTTCTGGAGCTTCTCATCGACAGTTCCCCTGATGAGCTCAAGCTGACGCGCATTATCGGTACGGATGAGATCCATACCTTCGCGGACCCTTTCGATGAGAGCCGCGCTTTCTTTGAGGACGCCCTGCATCGTACGGGCATTCTCCTCACGCATTGCATCAAGTGATGTCCTTATCGCTTCGGAAGACTCCTTCCCTGCAGCCGTGAGCTTCTCATTGAGGGCACGGGTTTCGGTAAAGAAGAGCTCCATCTGCCGCTTCTCTGAAGCACCGAGCGCATCGATGCTCCCACGGAGCGATGATGACAGATCAGATATCCTCGCTTCCATTGACTGAAGCCTTGCTTCCATGGAAGAGCGGAATGACTCAAATGATGATGAAAGCCTGTCCTGCATCTCCTGCGAAGCACGGAGCATGCGGCTTTCATCGCCCTTGCGGCCGCTTCTGATGAGGACAGCTATGATGAGAATCAGAAGAAGCGCATCCAGCGCTGCAAGCAGATAAAGAATCTCCATAGCATCAATAATAGCCAGAAAAGGCCGTCACGAGGACGGCCTTTGCTGAAAAAAACCGGAATCAGTCGACGAGGATGACCTCTCCGTTCGGATAGCGCTCTGCAACATATGCAGCAACCGTATCGCTCTTGAGAGCATCGACAAGCGCCTGGATCTTCGGCTCGTTCTCAGAACCTGCACGGACTGCGACTACGTTCACATATGGGCTGTCAGCGCCCTCGACGAAAAGACCGTCACGGGTGGAGATGAGGCCAGCCGGGATAGCATAGTTGCCGTTGATGACCGCGGCATCGACATCGGGAAGGACTCTCGGAAGAGAAGCGGCTTCGATCTCCGCGAATTCATATCCATGCGGGTTCTCCACGATATCAGCAGGGACAGCCTCAAGACCGGCATCATCTGCAAGCTTGATGAGTCCTGCGCTCTGGAGAAGAAGGAGTGCCCTTCCTTCGTTAGTCGGATCATTGGGGATACCGAATGTCGCGCCGTCCGGGATATCCGAGAGCGAATCATATTTTTCGCTGTACACAGCAAGCGGCTCGATATGGATTCCGCCGGCGGAAACGAGGTCATATCCTCTCTCTGCATTAGCCGACTCCAGGTACGGCAGGTGCTGGAAGTAGTTGGCATCAAGCTCACCTGAAGCAAGTGCTTCATTAGGTGTCACATAGTCCGTGAATTCAACGATCTGGAGATCGTAGCCTTCCGCTGCAAGCTGATCAACGATCTCATTGAGGATAGCTGCATGGGGGTCAGGTGTTGCACCCACCTTGATGACATTCGGATCGGACTCCTGTGCGCCGGAGGCGAAAGCAGGAACTGCAAGTGCGATGATGGCAAGTGCCACTGCGAAAATTCTCTTCATTTATTTTTCTCCCGAAATATTACGGACAATACCGTTCAAGACTATGTCCCTGAGGGGACCCTTCTGCCAGAAAATAGTGATGTGGTGGAAATATGAACTGTCATGCCCTGACGGGCATCATGGAGGACATCATCATGGACATCATAGAAGCTGTGAACATGTTATCCTCCTTTCTCTTGATGGCCTCATTATGCATAGAACTGCAAATCTATGCAATCAATTTTCCATATTCTCGGGCATATTTTTCTTGAAATTCTGAATCCATAAATTATATCTCATTACATGATAACAAATTGAGAATATAAAATTTTTCCGGGAAAAAGCAGCTGCGATATACAGTGGAAATGAATAGCAAGTTCTCATAAGCCAATCTATAATTCAAGACATGAGAAGAATATGCCTGATTGCAGCCTTGCTTATCATAGTATCCATCGCTTCATGCACTCCGCAGGATGGGGAAACACCGGCAGACACGCTTCCTGCCTCAAGCGGATCAGCGGAACTCGTCTCGGAAAAGGAAATAACATCAGGAAGTACCGGATTCACTATACCGGGGAAGGATGGCACACTCTATGGGATCATCCCATCCGGAACCAGTACAAGATCCACGGCAGAGCCTGCTGCAGGCCTCACCAGGACTGAAAACGGGACATATCTCTATCTCTCCGATGGCCAGGACAGGACCTTCTGCGGCAGCGACATCAATATCACGAACGGAACTGTTAGAATCGTCGAATACATCCCATCATCTGGCGAGATGGTGATAGATACCGCCTCCGATGCCCCTACCCCTGGAACCTCTGATCTCTTCGAGAAGTATTACATTGCAGATCTCTCCGGCCTCAGCGAAGAAGACAGGAAATCAATATTTCTCACCCACACGAGAGAGAAGGCAAGCGGAGCATTCTCCTACGATTACGGCATCATCAGCGGAGATGAGATAACGATGAGCAATGCGATCAAGGGTGTTACCGATCTCTCGGATTCTGACTCCGTGCACATCTTCCATCAGGTCAGAAAAAGCGAAGGCGATATGAAGCAGAGGCTTATCTTCATGACGCCGCAGAAACTTGAATTCACAGAGAATCCTGAGAATGCAAGCGGAATCGATATCAGCACGCCATCTGCTTTCTTGATTGATGAGACAGGAAAAGAACTTGTCCTTGAGATCCATCTGAAGACAAGGATCGAGAACTACAGCTTCTACTACATGCTGCCGGATGCACAGACGACAGAAGGTGACCATCTCCCGTACTTCATGCCGATGAGCTATGATGACAGTAAAAACATCCACAGAGTTATCCTTTACATAGGCAAGCTGGAATCACCTGCTGTCTTCAGCATCAGTACCGGAGAGGAAGAAATCGAACGGGCCGGCGAGGAAGTGATCCTGAGAGAGATCACAGCTGAGGAGAAAGAGCTTTTAACACCGAAGATAGATGATAATAAGATTACCCTCAGCTTCGGCCCAGATGACTGGATCGTTCCGGTGAACTTCAGGGAAAAGGAAGACATCGGAAGCATAAAGTCCATCTCCGGTGATTTCGGCAGCACTGATACCCGGTTCCGCTTCGTATACTCAGGAGATACCGGAGCCGCATTGAACACGATTGACGGTAATCACAATGATTTCCATATCAAAGATGGACACAGCCTCGAATACGGCTTCCTGATCAATGAGGGAAAGGAATCCGGAACAGTAACCCTTGCACTGAATAGATAAGGGCTGCCGCAGCAGCCCTCATCTCACCTCTTTGCGATAAGCCTTGCGCTTATCCTGTCGCCTATGAACTGTATGAGCTCAACCATCACGATTATGACGACTACAGCGCACACCATGTACGCGGGGCTGAAGCGCTGGTAACCGTATCTGATAGCAAGGTCTCCAAGGCCTCCTCCTCCGATAGCTCCCGCCATTGCAGAGTATCCGATGAGATTTATGATCGTAAGCGTCACGCCTGAGACAAGCGATGGCATGGCCTCTGGAATGAGCACCTTAAGGATGATCTGCCAGTTGGTGGAACCCATTGCCTTAGCAGCCTGGACAACACCTGGATCGACTTCCTTGAGAGCGGACTCGATGATACGCGCCACGAATGGTGCAGCTGCTATCGAAAGCGGAATCACCGTTGCCATCGTTCCGATGCTCGTTCCGATTATGAGCCTTGAGAGAGGCATGAGCACGATCATCAGGATGATGAACGGGAAGGAGCGGAGTATATTCACGATCCTCGAAAGCACGTTATAGAAGACGGGGTGAGGAATGATACCGCCCTGCTCCTCTGAGCTGGTCACATGAAGGAGAACGCCGATAGGGAGTCCCAGGATCATAGAGAAGATCGTTGACAGAAATACCATGACGACTGTCTGCCATGTTGCATCAGCAACAAGCGACAGCATCCTTGGATCAAAGAGAGCTTCCATCATCTTGCCTCCTTCTTCTCTTCCTCAACGAGGACGCCTTTCTCACGGAGCATTGCCGCAGCCTTGCGCGCAGTCTCCTCATCCGGCCCGATGTCTGCCATCATCACGCCCATCTCCTCTCCATTGACGACCTGGACACCAGCGGCTCTGATGTTGAATACGGCTCCGGTGCTGAACGAGACGCTGGATATGATCGGCTCATCGGTGCTGTTGCCGCGGAAGCGGAGCGTATAGTGCCCGCCCTCTTTTGACCAGCGCACGATGGATTCCTGCACGTTCGTGAGCGATGAGAGGAACTCCTTTGTCACATCGCTCTTAGGAGATGAGAAGATATCCGAGACGAGGCCTTCCTCGACTATATGGCCGGAATCAAGGACAGCCACCCTGTCGCATGCATCGCGCACGACTTCCATCTGGTGCGTGATCATGACGACAGTGAGGTTCATCTTCTTCTGTATTTCCTTGATCAGGGCAAGTATGGATCTCGTTGTCTGCGGATCGAGCGCGCTGGTAGCTTCATCGCAGAAGAGTATGGATGGCTTCGTGGCAAGAGCACGCGCTATAGCGACTCTCTGCTTCTGCCCGCCGGAAAGCGTGGAGATCGGAGCCTTGCCGCGGCCTTCAAGCCCGACGAGCTCGAGAAGCTCCTCCGTGCGCTTATGTATATACGCCTTATCCATATGGCAGATCTCCATCGGATATGCAATGTTCTCTTCCGCATTGCGCGACGAGAAGAGATTGAATGTCTGGAAAATCATGCCGATGCGGCGGCGTTCCTCGATAAGACCTTCCTTCGAAAGGTTATCGACACGCTTTTCGTTGTAATAGACTTCTCCGGAATCCGGCTTCTCAAGCATCGATATAAGCCTTACAAGCGTGGACTTGCCCGCCCCAGACCTTCCGATGATGCCGTAAACGGTATTAGAAGGAATAACAAGAGAGACATCATCTACAGCGTGAAGGGAGCCGTAGTTGCGTCTCAGATTCATGAGTCGTATCTCCATATCTGCTCTCCGGTTTTCTAGTTATAGCAGATATGAGGATTCAAACCAATAAGCAAGGAGCTGCCGCCCCGATAAAGAGCGGCAGCACAGCGGATTACCTGAGATCGGTGTCCGTCTTGAGAACATCCTGGTCATCGTAGGCGCGGTTCTCGCCTGCCATTGCCCAGATGAATGTATAGTTGGAAGTGCCGCAGCCGGAATGGATGGACCATGACGGGTTGATGACAGCCTCCTCATTGTGCATGACGATGTGCCTTGTCTCCGAAGGCTCGCCCATGAAGTGGAAGACGACATTGTCCTCTGGAATCTCAAAATAGAAGTAGACCTCCATCCTTCTCTCATGGGTATGAGCAGGCATCGTGTTCCAGACAGAACCCGGCTCGAGATGCGTAAGGCCCATCGAGAGCTGGCATGTGTCGAGAACATCCGGATGGATGTACTGGTTGATCGTTCTCTCGTTGGATGTCGCCTGCGATCCGAGGTGCTTATGGATTGCATCCTTGAGAGGGATGAGCTTTGCAGGATACGGGCGGTGTGCCGGCGTCGTGCACATATAGAATTTAGCCGGGTGCTCCGGATCGTCGGAAGCGAACTTCACATCCTTTGTTCCCATCGGGAGATAGAGACCATCGAAATGCTCCATCGGATACTCGGTACCGTCAGCAATGACCTTTCCCTTCTCTCCGATATTGATGATTCCCAGCTCCCTTCTCTCAAGAAGGTATGTCACACCGAAGTTCTTCCAGCAGTCGATGTTCTTGTCGATGGAAATAGTCTCCTTGACCGGCATAGCGCCCATGGTCACGATTCTGTCAACGTGCGAATATACGGCAGAGACATCATCCGGGCGGAAGATGTCCTGTACAAGGAACTCATTCCTGAGTTCATCTGTGTTCATTCTCTTGAAAGGCTCTTTGCCAGTTGAATAGCGGATATCCATAATTCTCTCCTATTGCGCAGAACTTTAATCTAAGTATAGCAGTGTTCAGGATTTTCGGCCACTTGCCAAAGACGAGATAAGCTCAGTGCATCCGGAAAGGATGTCACGATAGGCTGTCTCGAAATCATCGGTGTACCAGGGATCATCGACATCGCGGTCAAGAAGCATCCTGATGCGGCCATCCATGCCGAAGCGTCTCTGCAGGGCTCTGAGATTCGAGCTGTCGAGAGCTATCACGAGATCGCAGGAGAAGAACTCGTCATCCGTGATCCGATGCGCCCTGTGGGATGAAAACGGAATGCCATGAGCCCGGAGCGTGCGCTTGGCAGGCGGATAGATATCATTCCCTGTTTCCTCGCTGCTGACACCAGCAGAAGAGATGTAAAAAGAGGAGGAAAGCCCACTCTTATCAGCGAGGTTCCGGAATATGAACTCAGCCATCGGGGAACGGCATATATTGCCGTGGCAGACGAATATGATCCTCATGGGAGAGAATCTACCAGAATACGGGAGATAGAAAAAGCTCCCCGGAGGGAGCCTGTATGTGATCACCTGCCGTAAAGCAGGATGCAGTGATAAAAAAAACCTGGCAGCGACCTACTCTCCCGCAGCTAACTGCAGTACCATCGGCGCGAGGGTGTTTTACTTCCGTGTTCGGGATGGGAACGGGTATCTCCGCCCTGCTATGGCCACCAGGAGATCATCTGGAAGCTATGAGCGTCCGATGATCCATTCCGTGAACCGGAACGATAATATGGCCAAGCCTCTCGGATCATTAGTACCGGTCGGCTGAACGCGTTGCCGCGCTTATACCGCCGGCCTATCGA
>CALXKY010000011.1 GCA_944389055.1 uncultured Spirochaetaceae bacterium
CATCGATAACAGCTTTCGCGATTGCTCCTATATCAGGGACATTGGGCGTGAGCTTTATGATGAGCTTTGCCTTCCTCTCCGGATAAGCCTCATTGATAGCCTTCACGTACGATGAAGCGATACAGGCATCACTGCCGATCGACGCACCGTATCCGGCAGCGGCATGAGGGCATGAGAAATTGAGCTCAAGCATATCGGCATAGGGATCGGAAGCCTTCACGAGCGTGATGAAATCCTCGGGGCTCGAAGCTGAGAGGGATACATTCAGCAGCGCTCTCATACCGTGCTCCCTTATCTCCCTGAGCTCAGGGATGATCACATCCATGCCGGGATTGCGGAGACCGACGGAGTTGCCGAAATTCCCCGGGGATGGAGAACATACGACGGGCTCCCTGTTGCCGGGATTGGGCTTCACCTGGAAGCTCTTGGTCGTGATGATATCGATGCTCGGTATCTTCCTGTCGAAGAGCTCGATGAGCTCCTTCTTCGTCGAGGCAACGCCGGAGACGGTGGCAAGCACTCTCTCCTTCCTCAGATGATTGCGGCAAAGGGAGTTGGCATCCATCAGATCGCAGCCTCCGTGAAGAGCGCATGGATGGCGCTCATGACATCATCGAGCCAGCCCTCCGGCGCGGCACCTTTCTTCCAGGGATGGGTAAGGCCGGATGAGGAGTTGATGCGTGCAAGCTGAAGCTCATATCCTGCAGCCTTCAGAGCTGACATGACATCTGCAGCGCTTCCGCCCTGCGATCCTACTCCGGGAATCAGGAGCGGGATATCCTTCCCAGCATAGTATGCGGAGATCTCGCCAAGCTCCTTCATGCTCGTAGCGCCGACGACAGCACCGATGCCGGGATGATCCGCAGCCCAGTGCGCAATGCGCTGCGCAACAGCGATATACATCGGATAGAGATCCTTCTCGTCCACCGCATCGATGGATGTGATGTTCTGGAGATCGGCAGCTCCCGGGTTCGATGTCCTGTTGAGGATGTAGACGCCCTTATCCTCATATGCGAACGGTATGACGGAATCAGTGCCCATATAAGGTGACACTGTAACGGCATCGGCCTTCCAGCACTCGAAAGCCTCCTTCGCATAATTGCCGCTTGAGCGCGCGATATCCCCTCTCTTACTGTCAAGTATGACGGGAACGCCCGGGAAGAAATTCTCCAGGAGATCAAGGATATCCGCAAGGGCAAGCGATCCCTGGAAGTCCTCCTCACGGGGATTGTCGAGCGAGGCATAGTAGCCGAGGTTCGGCTTGAATGCCGCAGGTGATACGCCTTCCAGCCTCATGCGATGGAAGATCTCCGCGAAATACTGGGAAAGCCTCTCGCGGACCGGTGAATCAGACTGGGGAAGCACGGAGATGACTGGATCAAGCCCCATGCATACGATATTTCCCGCCTCCTTTGCGCTCTGGCGGAGTCTGTCAACATAGCTCATGCCTTCACCTCCCTGGGCCAGCCTCTCTTCTCGCCCCATCCGAACGGATCCTCGCGCCACTCGTGGAGCACATCGGCCTCGGAGGATGAGATGTATCCTGTCTCGCATGCTGTATGGATCATCGTGTCATACGAAAGGATCGTATGGAAAACGCACTCGGGATCGAGAGCAGCGAAGGCATCGGCCGCTGCCTGAAGGCCATATGTGAAGATGGCAAGGCAGAGCGTGCAGTCGCCGCCAGCATTCCTGATGGCTTCAACAGCCTTGAGCGATGAGGATCCCGTTGAGATCAGATCCTCGATGAGCACGACTTTCTGACCGCTGTATCCATCCTTGCCGATTCCCTCTATCTGATGCCCGAGCCCATGATCCTTCGAGGATGAGCGCACATATGAAAGCGGCTTATAGAGCATGTCAGCAAGGCTTGTGGCATGCGGGATACCTGCTGTTGCGGTACCTGCGATGTTGTCGCACTTCTCGCCTGTGGCAGAAAGCATGTCAGCGAATGCATCGCGGATCAGAGCCCTGTACTTAGGCGATGAGAGGAACATCCTGTTGTCATTGTAGATAGGCATCCTGTAGCCGGAAGCCCATGTGAAAGGAGCGGAGGGCGAGAGCTTTATCGCTCCAAGCTCGAAAGCACCTTTCGCGAGTATCGGTCCATAGTATTCCGTAATTTCATCCATTCTTTTCATATCTCCCTCCAATTGTAGCATTTATGAGCGTTTTTTCCATATTTCCTTGAACGTATGGAAACGTCCGCAGTACGCGCAGGCAAAATGCCCGTCCGGTGTGCGGTAGAATGCTGCCGGGACACCTTCACCGTTGACCGGATTGGAGATGCAGGCATCATTCTGGCAGCAGAGATCATCGAAGTTGTAGATACGCGGCGGCATATGCGTCCTGTACTTCTCTGCGACGCGCCCGTCGCGGATGATATTGAGAGTGCAGTGCGGAGCGACCGCTGCAAGACGCTTGAGATCCTTCCTTTCGAACGGGCGTGCACCGGGGCGGAAGATGATGCCTTTGTACTGGCCATCCGATCCTCTGGAGACCCATTCGCCACCCCTTCCCTCATCGAGGCCGAGGATGGATGAGATCAGGCGCATATGATCCCTTATGGCACCGGGCTCATCGCCTTTGCAGATATGATCGATCACGATCCCGTCCGTAATGGGGCGGACGCCTTCGGAGTAGTTCTTCGGCTTGCTCTCCGATGGCTGGACCTTGATGATATACTCCTCGGTCCTCCTGTCAGTGGCATGCTCTCCTGGAATGGGAACATAGTCATCGCCGATCCTGCCACCGATTAGCGATAGAAGGACGATACGGCAGTACATACCGTTGATAGCCTGCCTCTCCCATGCATTGAGCGGCGTCTTGTCGAGCCATGTAGGAATGGTCGGATGCTCCTTGTGGCGCGGAAGAGGATGATAGAACTTCGTGCCCTCCTTCAGGTACGGGAGGAAGTCGCGGCGGAATGTGATTGCCTCGCGGAGGATATCCTGCTTCTGCAGTATCCTCTCTCCCATTCTCTCAAGCTGCGGACGGGTGAAGTACCAGAGCTTCGCAGGATTGCCTGCCTTGAGGTACTCCTCGATCGAGGAGAAGATGGAGACCTCGAAGCCATTCTCCCGCATCTTCTCGATGTATGACTCAGGCATCATCAGCTCCTCAGGGGCAATGAGATCGACCTTTACGTGATCGAATATCCTGAGGCCATCGGCCTTGGAATGGACCGTGCGGCCATGGTAAAGATCGCCGACAAGCGCTACGTGGATCGAGTCGAAGCTCATTCCGATATCCTCGAGGAACGTGAACTCATCCAGAAGCTCCTGCGTCGGGTGCTCATGCTTGCCGTCGCCGGCATTGATGAAGGCTGGCCTGTATGGCAGATTATTGCGCTCAGCATACTCGGTGCACTCCTCGGAAAGCCATTTCGTGAGTCCTTCGACCTTGCTGCGGACGATGAAGATGGAGTTGTGGTAGCCGGAGAGCATGTTGAATGTATCCGCATAGCTCTCGCCCTTATTGATCGATGATGAGGATGATATGAGCTCGGAAACCTTCGCATGATGGAAATTGGCTGCATTCCTGAAGGATTCCTTCGTCCTCGTGCTGTCCTCGAGGAAGACCTCATAGATTCCGAAATCCGGATCATTGATGCGGAAGCTGTCCATGACGCTCTCATTTCCTGAGATGATTGCATCCTTGAGCTCCTTCACCTTCGTGAAGAAATAGCGGCGTTCGTTGATAGAGAAATCGTCTATCACATTCAGCGATCTTGCAGCAAAAACACTAGACATGGCCTCTCCTTAAGAAAAAAGCCGGACAATGCCGGCATCCATTCAGAAACAATACGGGAGGGGTATGAAGATATGGAATACTTCTCCATTGAATCCGTCATTACCTGACCTCCGTGCCGTAGGATATCAGAAAGCAGGCTGTACTGTCTACAATGTTATCGCCAGGTGAAGAAATGCCTGAGCCATCAGAGCGCCTGAGCGATGACGATGAACGGATGGAACACGATCTGCCAGAAGGAAAGCCCGGGAACCTGCATGAGGAGCGCATGCCTGAGGATGAAGAAGCCTGCAGCGATGCATGCCTCGACGAGGATGAATCTGATGATGTCCCTCTTCGTAAGCTTCCAGCAGTGATCGATGAAGCGGTCAAGGAAACGCTCATTCACGGGATCCCCTGCAAGACGGAGGAATGTGTCGATTGCTTTCTCGCCAAGCGCCACTCCTCTGATGCCAAGCGATCTCACATACTCAGCGATACCCCGCTTCACGCTCCGCACCCTGATAGCAGTCTTCACAAACGGAATGGCATGCCCTCCCATGAGCAGCCTGACCAGCCGGAAAACCGCGAAACCGATGGCACCGAAAAGGAACACCGCGCTTATGATGCTGCTCGGAATGGGGCCGAATACAGGGAAGGCCGCAAACAGGATGGCAAACACATAGAAGACAAGATTGAGCATCGATGCGGCAAGCCTTCTATAGTGCATGATATCGAGATACTGGCGGACTTCCCATTCAATGAATGGATCGATCTTCTCTGCCGCTTTCTCAGCAACTCTCCTGGCAGCAGGCCTGAATATGGCATTGTAGACAGCACCGATCGCGAAAGCATCATCGATAAGCCCGATGACGGGAATCATATCAGGGATGACATCCGCAGGGCTGATCAGATAAAGAAGCGCACCTATTATCAACGCCCTATAGATAGTGGAATGGTTCTCCCTGCGATAATCCCAGATGGCCATCACCTTGTCCCAGATGGCAGCTATCGGCCCCTTCTTCCTTGACCCGAGATCCTCGCCGATCCGGCGGACATCATCCTCGCTGGAATCCTCCCCGCGTTTCCAGGCTTCCCTGAGTATCCGTTTCTTCTTCCTCTCGCTGAGGCTTTTATCGAATGCAGGGAAATCCCCGGGGGCCTCATAGACAATCTCTGTCTCCTCAGCTGCATCCGGAGCTTCACTGCGGCTCCGCATGCAGCCATCGGTCCCGCTTTCAGGAACAGATGCAGCCGCATGCGCCTGGCTCTCCTGCTGCATCCCGCTGTCTTCCACATCATCAGGGGATAGCCCCATCAGGGAATCGTAAAGGGATCGGAGATCCTCAGGAACCGACTTCCTGAGATCCAGCTTCTTCTCCTTCGTGAACGCCTTGACGCCCCTGATGACGGAAGCAATCATGAAGCCTATCACCGCGATATCATCGGCAAGGCCTCCGAGGGGAATGAAATCGGGTACGGCATCAACGGGGGATACAAAGTAAATCACGGCAAGTGTTGCCATAACGGCATACTGAGCTCCCCACAGCAATGGATGCTTCGCGATCTCGAAAAGGAGCCTGACCTTGTTCCAGACCTCTCCGAGCTTCGCTCTGTACACGGAATCAGCTTTCTCCTCAGCTTTGCGGATATCCTCTTCCGTGTATTCTTTCTTCGAGAACTTCCTTAGAAAGCCTCTGATCTTATCATCGAGATGGATTTCTTCCATTATGACCTCTGCAGCATCAGGATAATGCATTCAATCCTTTCCGGCACGGGATTCCATCGTTATCTTCATATATGGAGGCATAACATGGCAAACAGAATCATGCTCAATGAGACTTCCTATCATGGAAGCGAAGCAATCAGGGAAATCGCAGCGGAGATAAAGAACAGAGGATTCAGGAAGGCATTCGTGTGCTCGGATCCTGACCTTGTGAAGTTCGGGGTGACAAAGAAGGTCACAGACGTGCTCGACGAGGCTGGAATCCCCTACTCGCTCTATACGGACATAAAGGCAAACCCGACGATCGAGAATGTCCAGCACGGTGTTCAGGCATTCAAGGATGCGGGAACGGACTGCATCGTAGCCATCGGCGGCGGCAGTTCAATGGATACTGCTAAGGCTATCGGAATCATCATCGCAAATCCTGAGTTCGAGGATGTAAGGAGCCTTGAAGGCACAGCTCCTACGAAGAATCCGTGCACCCCGATCATCGCAGTTCCGACAACGGCGGGAACAGCTGCAGAGGTAACCATCAACTACGTCATCACGGATGTGCAGAAGAAGAGGAAGTTCGTCTGCGTCGATCCGCATGATATGCCGGTCGTAGCCGTGGTCGATCCAGACATGATGGCAACGATGCCGAAGAGCCTTACGGCGGCAACAGGCATGGATGCGCTTACGCATGCTATCGAAGGCTATACGACGAAGGCCGCATGGGAGATGACGGACATGTTCCATCTCAAAGCGATCGAGATCATCTCGAGAAGCCTCCGCGCATCTGTTGCAGGCGACGCTGAAGGAAAGAAGGATATGGCGCTCGGCCAGTATATCGCAGGCATGGGATTCTCCAATGTCGGACTCGGAATCGCACACTCGATGGCACACACCCTCGGAGCTGTCTATGACACCCCTCATGGAGTCGCATGCGCCATGATGCTCCCGATCGTCATGGAATTCAACGCTGAATCAACTGGCGAGAAGTACAGGGAGATCGCAAGGGCAATGGGTGTCAAGAACGTTGATTCGATGTCACAGGCAGAGTACCGCAAGGCAGCCGTGGATGCCGTCCGCCAGCTCTCGAAGGACGTAGGAATCCCTGAGAAGCTCGAGGCAATCAAGGAGGAGGATCTCCAGTTCCTCGCTGAGAGCGCAGCAGCGGATGCATGCGCACCGGGCAACCCGAAGGATGCTTCGATCGATGATTTCAAGGCTCTCTTCAGGAAGATAATGAAGTGAACCACTCCAGTCTTCGCTAACGCTTAGAGGATGGAGCTTCCGGCTTCAACGCAGATTGCTTACATGCCTCATATGAGGCACCGAAGTCTGACATCCGCTCCACCGGAGTACGCTTCTGTTCCGGAAGCGTGCAGGCTATTTCATGCTTGCCTGCAAGAAGCAGCGTTTTCGCAGCTTTGGCATCACGGTCTTCAGTGTATCCGCATGCATGACATGCGAATATCCTCTCGAAGAGCGTGATGCTCTCATGGATATGCCCGCATATGGGGCACATCCTCGTCGATGGGAAGAACCTGTCTATCACAATGACATACGGATTGGACATCAGCTTGCTCTTAAGGGTGCCGAGCGCCGAGTTCTGCACCTGCTTCCCGAAGAGCCCCTTTTGCCATCCCTTGATATTCTCATCCTGCATGACTACAAGGTTTCTTCCCGTGACGATGTCATGGTATACCTGATTGGCCTTTGCCCGCCTCTTATTGGTGAGCCTCTCATATTCCCTCCGTATGAGCTGCTTCGTATCATACCAGCCCATGGAACCCTTCTTCTGGCGGGCAAGCTTCTTCTGAAGTCCCTTGAGGCGTTCCGGTTCTCGGACTGATATATCGAACTTCTCTCCTTCGGAGGTGGTTATCGTTGTCTTTATCCCGAAGTCGAGGCCGAGGTCAGGCTTCTTCTCTGATCCTGCATTCCCTTCATGCTTCGGGATGTAGCATGTCAGCATGAGATATATGCCTGACGGCCTCTTGGCGAGCTTTGCATTGGCGAATTCCGCCTCTCCTGGAATCTGCTCCATGCCGAATACCCGGATAGGGCGCTTGATTCCTGCTACATGCACGGTATTCTTATATCTGCCGTTCTTATCTCCTTCGCTTCCGCAGAGAATCCAATGCGTGTTCCCGTACTGGTTCAGCTCTATGGAATCATAGGAGGAGCGGAACTTCAGCCTTCCGTTCTTCTTCCCGGTCTTCCTACGTTTTGCACCAAGTGCCTTCATGTCCTGCTTCAGCGAAGCATATACAGCCTGGATGAACTTAGCAGGCATCGTTAGCTCCCTGGCTACAGGATTGCCTTCCTTGTCGAGCGACGTGATGTTCCTGGTCTTCGTATCGAACGATCTGAATGCCTCTGCTTCAAGCGCTAGGAGATGGTTGCAGAGCCAGCGGCATTCAGTGAAATACAGAAAGAGCTTGCTGCGTTCAGCCTTGTTCAGACACTTGATGTCCAGCTTGAGCTCGATGGTGAGAGGACGCATCGAAGCATGGCGGAGAAGAGTTTTATTCATGCTTTCTCCGATTGTTTTGTTCTTTGCCTTCCTTGCCTTCTCGTCCACGACTTATTATACCATATAATTCCTTATACAGAAATGGATTTTTGGCTTTGACCATCTTTCAGCCGTATCCTGCCAGAAGTACAGTCCCTGATTCATCTCCACCTTATGCTAAGCATTGAAGGTGGAGCCTTCTCAGGGAATTTAGGTAAAAATGGAGGCAAGTACACATCATCCAAATCACCACATCAGTTGAGGAAGGATGAATCCAATCATCTCCCGCTCTTCCACAGTTTCAGCGCAAGCTCTGCAGCTTCATCGAGAGCGCTCTTATTGGGAAGCATGAGGCGTGCTTCCGGGTATTTTCCTTTTATCAGGCGCTCAAGCTCCGTCCGCATTGCAGATGAACCGAGCACTGTGCTCCCCCAGAGGCCGACAGGGAAATCCGGATAGGTCCTGCTGATCGAGAGGGCTGAATCGATATCCTCCACGAGTGAAAAGAGGAAAGAAGCTGCTTCCTGGAAGATCCTGATGGCCTCCTCGTCACCTGAATCTGCGGCTTCGGAGACAATCTTCCCGAGCGATGGCACCGTCCATGGAGGCTCACCCATCGTACGGGCAAGCCTGTTGAGATCGGAGCGGCTGCTGATGGAAAGCCTCTCCCTGATTCCCATGAGAAGCTCTGAATCGGAAATAGCTCCATCGAAGAACCTCGAAAGATGCTGGAGGGCTCTTCTCGAGACCCAGGCACCGCCGCCCTGATCGCCGAGAATGGAGAAAAGCCAGCCGCCAGAGCGGCCGCGGCGTCCTTCCCTGCTGCATCCGAATGCGATTGCTCCTGTCCCGGATATGAGAAGGACCCCTTCTCCTCCTGTAACTGCATAGTGCGCCAGCTCTGCATCGCTTATGACCCTGACAGGACAGGATAACCCGCAGCTGTCACGGTAGAAGCTGTTGAGGAATGCGTCATCCTCATCGCTGTCGAGACCGGTGGTTCCGCAGAAGAGCGCCCTGCAATCCTTCCTTTCACCGCCGAAGGAGGAAAGGAGGGCCGAGATGCTTGAATTGATGATCTCCGGCAGCGCCTCCAGTCCCACATGGTAATGATTGGCAGGCTTTCCTGTGTATTCGGAAAGCATCCTGCCGTTTCCATCGATAGCCCTCAGGCGGTAATTGGTACCTCCGCTGTCTATTGCGATCGCAAACTCCATATCAGCCCTTGTACTTCATGTCGAGAACGGCATCGAGCGCGTGAAAACGTTCAGCTCCCCTGCCTTCGATTCCCATCCTGACCGGTACCATGTCGCTTATGAGCTGAAGAGGAAGGATGAAGGAGAAAGGCCTTGCATACCACTTATCCGCAGCGTCAAGCACGAGAGTGTGCCCTTCAGAGCTGCCTTTTCCCTCAGTCACAGCGAAAACGCTTCCTGACTTTTCCGCATGGATCTCCATGAGGCGTTCGATGCGGCCTCTGTCCGTGTCATTCTCATGCGGAAGGAGATAGATGCCGCCGACGCTGCTCTCGAGCGAGCATGTCGGGCCGTGGAGATACTCCTCGAACTCGAATGCCGCAGCAGGAACGAGAAGCGTTTCCATGATCTTCAGAGCGCCCTCAGCTGCAACCGTATAATCCTGATCCTTGCCAACCAGATAGAACGAGCCGGCATCCATGAATGCCTGGGAATTGGCTTCCGTCCATTTCTCGGCCTTCTCTATATTGCCCTGCAGCGCATCGGCTGCGGCCATGAGCGCGGAAACGGCCTCGCCGTATCCAGACTCACTGAGGCGTCCTGAAAGCAGCGCAGCCTCAAGCGCAAGCACATAAAGCACTCCGATCGTGGCTGTGTATCCCTTGGTCTTCGGTCCTACGTCCTCGGGGCCGCAGGGCATCAGGATGTGATGGGAGCAGATGGTATTGAGGCGTCCGGATTCATTGCCTGTGATGGCAAATGATGGAACAGGGCACTTCTCTGCAGCAGCGATCGTATTCGTCGAATTGCCGCTCTGCGAGATGAATACAGCGAGCGAGGAACCGAAGAAATGGCCCTTTGCAGCTGCAGCCCTCACCGTAACGGGGATTCCAAGGACATCCTCCATGAAATAGGAAGCCGTCAGAGCGGCATTCCTGCTTGTTCCGCTGGCGATGAGGCAGATGGAATCAGGATCGTGCTCCGCCATGAAGCGTGCAGCCTCTCCCGCGATTGCCTTGCGCTCCGATACGATGCGCCTGAGGACCTCCGGCTGCTGGTAGATATAATCATGCATTGTCATAGTCATTCTCCTCAGAAAAGGAGGGCATCCCTGCCCTCCCGTGAATCATATGAGATCTGCCGCAATCCACATCCAGCGTCCAGGAGGCGTAGTCCATACCTCCCTGTACGTTGCGATGCTTGCTGGCGGCCAGTAAGGAAGATCCTCATTGCGCCTGGTCTGCACACCTACAGGCATTTCCCCTACGGTCTCGCCGAGAAGAGCAGTATACTCCTGCCCATAGCGCTCGCCTTCTCCGTAGATCAGCGACTGCCCGAACGGGTTCTTGCCGAGTGTCCAGTAAAGCTGCTCACGCGCGATATCCATCAGCTCATCATCACCGAAGTACCTGCCGAGGATTGAGGCAGCCTTGCCCATCGAGAGCTGGATCGCGGAGTTGCCCCTGTAGGAGAACCATACCGGGAAGCTCCTGATATAGTAGCCATCTCCGAGCGCGATGCCGTTCTCAAGCTGCTCGACGTAGTTTGCCTTCTCCTCCTTGAGGACAACATGCGGATGGACGACGGTGAATGTAGCCTCATCATCGATCTCGCTGATATGGTAGATTCCAGCAGGAATCATCCCATATGGCATCGTATACTTCCTCAGATCCTTGAGATAATCGCCGAAGAGACGCATCGATGCTTCCCATGCCGAGATATCGCAATGATCCTTCAGCGCACTGCAGCAGGCCTCGAGCGCCATAACGAATATCTGGTCACGGGCCTGATGCGAGAAGTGGACGATGGCATTCTTCGTCTCATCGCGGTAGAAGAAGCCATGGAGCGGAGCCTTGCCATCCGTATCCTGGCAGGCTATGACGGCATCAGCCATCTTCTTCGCCTCAGAGGCAAAATACTCCTCGCCTGTTGCCTTATAAAGCCTTGCGGCTGCCCAGGCTGCTGCGGCATAGTACTGGGAGCGGCTTGCATTGGCTGTATGCTCATGCATATGCGGCTCTTCCACGCCGACTTCGGCAAAGCGCTCCGCAGCAAAGCGGTAATCGGCCTTCGCGGCATCCAGGCACTTCCATGCAAGCTCAGGATCCGAATCGCTGAAGAATGAGTGAGCAGCTGTCTCCACGGCAGCGAAGACGAAATCCTCGAACGAGCGGTATCTTACATCTGCTTCACAGTCATCCATGTTGCCGATCTGGTTGTCAGTCCATCTGCGGATCGCAGCATGAGTTGCATGATAGCCATCGCCGAAGTTCATCCTGAGGATGAAATCCATCACCCAGTTCACCTCTTCCTTCATCCTGAGATAGAGAACGCCGTCATGCTTCTTCGCAGCCTCGGCTGAAGCCATCATCGCATCCGCGATCTCCGCGGACTGCATTGTCTGCTGCGACACATCCGCTGCATCATGCCAGCCGCCCTGGAATGCGACTTTCACACCATTATGCTCCGCGATGACATCGCCATGGCAGGCACCATGCTTCTCCGGAACGGGGAATCCGCAGCGTTCGCAGAAGAGGAAGTTCGTGAGCTTCCAGAGCGTGCTCTCAAGCACATCGCTGCTGATCTCGAATGCCGGGCTTGTATAGGAGCCGAAGCTGATCCTGTAGCTTCCTTCCTTTGAGATGGAAGAGAAATCAAGCACGGAGAATGAGCCATGGAAGCCTTCCACGTGCTCCACAGGAGCCTCAAGCACGGTCCTGCCCTCCGCATCGAGGATGCGGAATGTCTTCTCTGCAGTATTTGCGATTGCAGTCTTCCTTCCCTCCGGAAGATATCCTGTCGTCGAATAGACTGCCGTCTCCGGCGCGCACTGCCAGCCGAGAACAACATTGGGCTCGACCTTCTGCAGCTCGATATCCTTGACATCGAACCACATGTCGTCGCCGGGGCTCACTTCCTTGCCATAGCGGTGGAAGTTGAAGGAAAGCTCTCCGAGCCTGTCATGGGCGATGCCTTCGATCTCCCACGTGCAGTGGTTCCACTCATTGTTCCTGAGGTTCATCGCATTGAATCCCTCTCTCGAATACTGATCAGGGATCTTTATCGTGCCCTCATTGGTGAATCCGACCCTGACAATCGGGCTGTGGAGGCCGGGGCAGACAGGCTTAACCATGAAGCTGATCCTGTTGCAGTCAGCAAGATCGAACGCCCTCACATCGAGACGGGGGATGAAGCTGCCGAACGTCGCATAGAATCCGTTCGCAGCATCATCTGCCCTGACTTCGCTGTCAGGCCAGTGCTCGGACCTGGGATAAGTATGGCATCTGAGCATGCCATACTCAGCCCTGGCCTCGCCTTCACCATCGAATGTCCAGCGGGACATATCCTTGCCATCCCAGACACTCACGCGCCTGAGGACCTTCTTCTCCTCATTGACACGCTCGATGCTTCTATCAGCCTCCGGCTTCAGAGGGAAATGGACATAGAGCGAATCAGCTATAGCCTTCCGCAGCTCTTCTCTCATGACATCCTCCGCTTGATCAGGCAAGTATCTCGAAAAGTCCCTCTGTCTCCACGGGAATATTCCCAGGAAGCACATTGAGGCCGATTGCGGATCTTGCAGGAACGTTCTCCGCACCATAGAGAGCAGCGAGAAGCTCGCTTCCGCCATTTGCAACTGCAGGCTGCTGATAGAAATCATCAGCAGAAGCAACGAATGTGAGGATCTTCACAGGCTTGATCTTATTGAGATCGCCGACATAGTCATTGATGACCGCAAGGACATTGAGCATGGCGTCACGGGCAGCTTCCTGTCCCTTCTCGAGGGAGTATTCAGCACCGAGCTTTCCTGTGTAGCTCTTATCGCCGATGACAGGGCCGCAGCCTGAAACGTAGACGAGGTTACCATTGAACTTTACGCACGGCGAATAGACACCACCCTTTGCAGGTGCCTTAGGCAGTTTCAGTCCCATTTCCTCAAGCTTCTGATAAACATCCATGATATTTCTCCTTATAAATTATTTCCTGAGCAGGAATTCACCCTGTTCGCGATTTACGATTGCACCATCCCGGACCACAGGGGTTCCTGAGATGAAGACATTCTCCATACCGGTCGCAAGCCCGTTGCGGCCCGAGTAATCGGCATTGTCGAGGAACTCTTCCTTCCTGAAGACCAGGACATCGGCGATCATGCCGGGGGCAAGGACACCACGCTCCCTGAGCCCCATGCGCTCCGCAGGCATCGACGTCATCTTCCTCACAGCCTCCTCATAGCTGAGGACACCCCGCTCACGCGCAAAGACGCGGAGGAATCTCGGGAACGATCCGAAAAGCCTTGGATGGGGATTCCCGCCGCCATAGAGCGAATCGGAGATGAGCGCAGAGTAAGGAAGCTTAGCGATCGTCTCGACATCCTCCTCCGCCATCGAAAGGACGATGATTCCGACCTTGCCGTTCTCCCTGACATAGAGATCGCAGGCAAATGCTGCCGGATCCGAGTAGCCAAGCTCCTCCGAAAGCGACTTCATGTCCCTTCCCTGCATGTACTTATCCTCATCGAGGAGCACGCTGCATATGAGGATACGGTCCCATCCGATGCTCTCAGCCATATTATCCCAGCCGGGAGTCTCACCATTGATGGCCTCGATGAAGCGGGCCTTGCCGCTTTCCGTTGCAAGCACCTTCAGCGTCGTATCAGGGTCGCTCTCCATGACCGATGGCGGTATAAGGGACTGGAGCGTCGTTGATCCTCCGTCATACGGATAGAAGTCAACAGTCACGGGGAATCCCTCTGCACGCGTACGCTCAATAACGCCGATTGCCTGATGTATGAGGCTGTGCCAGTTCCGTATGCCCGTTGCCTTGAAGTGGCTGATGTTCAGGCGCACGCCGCTTTTCCTGGCAATCTCGATCACTTCCTCCACCGACTGGACAAGGCTGTCGCCCTCTCCCCTGATATGAGTGGACATGATCCCGCCGTATTCAGCGATCGGCTTCACGACCTCAGCGATCTCCGAAGCTGTCGAATAGCACTCAGGAAGGTACATGATACCGAGCGATCCGCCGAATGCACCGGCCTCCATCGCTTCCCTGACATATGCCTGTGCGGCCCTGAGCTCCTCTTCAGTATATGGATCGGAGCTGAATCCCTTTACCGCAGCCTTGACCGAATCGACACCGGCAAGGAAGCCCATGTTGATCGGTAGCCTGCGGCTGAGCATCGTATCCCTGTACTCACGGAATGTCCTGAAGGCATACCCCTCCGGGACGTCTCCGATGACAGGCTCAAGATAATCATAGAGCTGGCGGCGCACGGCATCGGGAGCAGGAGCGGGCGTGAGTCCGCAGTTTCCGACGATGACTGTCGTGATACCCTGCCTCAGCTCGATCTCACCATATGAGGGATCCCTCAGGGGTGCCACATCCGAATGGCGATGGATATCGATGAAACCCGGAGTGACCACGCGGCCGGAAGCATCGACAACCTCAGCATCAGGGGCTGATATCGATGGGGCTATCTCCTTTATCCTTCCATCCTCGATCAGAAGATCCGCACGGTACGCAGGACGCCCTGTGCCGTCAATGATCTCGCCTCCTCTGATAAGGTATCTCATACGAGCATCCCCCTTGCTGCGACCTTCTCCTTCCTGAGAACACCATTCTCGAGGAGATAGACACTATTCTGCATGTTGATAGCTGTGCAGACATGGTTCGGAATGAGCGAGATCACCTGTCCGACATGGAGACCTGTATTGCCTGAATCCGATGTGACGATCCCATGCTCCTCATTCATCCTCGAAAGATGGAGGTCAGGATTGCCCTCCACAAGCGCATATCCCGGATAATAGAACGGAGGAACCATGGGGACGACATCAGTCGGGAAGCACTTGGTGCCGCCATCGATGACCGCATACTCCTTGTGGTTCGTGCTGACTACAGTGGCATAGAATCTCACCGCGATCTCATCCATCGTACCGGCATGCTCTTTCGTGAGCATGAAGTCCTTGAAGATATACGTACCGGGGCGGACCTCATTCACAAGTCCTGTCTCAGCAGCGAGTATTCCCGTAGGCGTCGAACCCGCGCTGATATCCTCGATGGGAACACCGGCTGCCCTGATCGCCTCAGCGGTGTCATGCATCATGCGTCCTTCCTCTGCTGCAGCAAGGGCATTATCCTCTGTGGGCTTACCCTCGTAGACAAGGCTCTTGAACGTATAGATTCCGGTAAGCCTGAGGCCTGGCAGCGCGCTGATTGCCACGGCAAGATCGGGCGCGCGGTCAATCTGGATGCCTGTCCTGCCTGCGCCTGTATCGATCTCCAGACGGACCTCGAGCGTGACACCTGCAGCCACCGCAGCATCTGAGAGCATCTTCGCTCCTTCGAGGCTGTCCACAGCAAGAATGAGACGATCGACACGCCTGGAGAGAGCTATCGCCCTCTCAGTGCGGGCTCTTCCCACCATCGGATAGGCGATGAAGATATCGCGGCAGCCGCCATCGGCCATGACCTCGGCTTCAGATACCTTTGCGCATGTGATCCCATCAGCGCCAGCCTCGATCTGCATGAGCGAGAAAAGCGGCATCTTGTGTGTCTTGATATGCGGGCGGAGGCGGCAATGCGCTGCTGCTACCCTCTCCTGCATAGCCTGGATATTCTTCCTTGCCAGATCCACATCGATGACAATGCATGGTGTTTCAAGGCTTGAAATCTGTTTCTCATCCAACATAGCAACTCCTTATCTGGCAGGCAGCTCGTAACTGTCTGCAACGCTTCTGATAATCAGTCCTCTGAGCACATCTCCCGATGATGCCCATGCAGGAACATCGCTCTTCTTCAGCGACACAGTCACACCCTCTGGGGATGAGATATCGAAGAAGTTATCTGAAAGCACGGCATCGAAATCCCGGAAATCGAGCTCGGTGAACTGGGCGAATGTATCTGCCTTGACCGTGATGAGGTAAGTATCATCCTTCTCGGCAATCGATGTGCTGTACGATGGCTTCCTGTAGCTGAAGTACTTGGGTTTCACGAAAAGCGTTATGCGCTCATCCTCGAGCTTCGCGCCGTCATACATACGCACCCTTGCGAATCTGGACGAACGCTTTTCATCGGTATCAAGATACTTCGAGAAATCCTCGTGGCAGATCTCTGCAGAGCTGAATGGCTCTGAGCTGCCCTCGGCCTCCGTATGGTACACCACATGGAATGAGGTATCCAGCAGATCGATCTCGAAGCGGCGGCTTACCTTGCTGCGGCTTTCGTTGAGAAGCCAGAAAGAAAGCTCCGGAGAGAGCTCTTCCTTCTCACAGACGGATACGGTAACCGGCGCATAGAAATGGCGCGCACCGTAATGCAGGGCCTTCCATCTGCCGTAGTAATCGATGCTCGCCCAGGAGGCGACGGGCCAGCAGTCATCAAGCTGCCAGTACAGCGACCCCATGCAGCGTCCGCGGTTCCTTCTCCAGTGCTCAACGCCATACTGGATGGCCCTGAGCTGCAGAACCTGCGAGATATAGGCAATGCCGTCCATATCCTTCGGATAGAGGTAGTAATCAGAGACATACTGGAATATCTTGCTGTTGGCCATCTTGTTCTTCTGGTGCGATTCCATCACACGGCTGAAGATATTCCTGTCCGAAGGCAGCGAGAATGACGCGATTGTCTTCGGGGACGGGAACGACTGGAAGCCATACTCGGAGCAGAACCTGAAATGATGAGCTCTGTATTCCGTGAACGGCTTGCCTGAGTGCCAGACATCCCAGTAATGCTGATCACCCCTGTCGATATCATTCGGGTTATCGAACGAACCGCCGCTTGACGGGCTGGATTCCCAGAAGAACGTCTGGTCATCCACGTCGCGTACGGCACGCGGGATGATGAGGCCGAAGATCTTGATGTAATCTGCCTTATACCGCGGATGATGACCGCGGATACGCGCCGGCTCATCAGCCCAGAGCCATTCCATCTCGTTGTTGCCGCAGATCAGAGCGAGCGAGGCATGATGCCTGATGCGGCGCACGTTGTCGAGGGTCTCCTCGATGATGTTCTTCTCGAAATCATCGGAGAGCGCATAGACATCACAGGCGAACATCAGATCCTGCCATACAAGGATGCCGTACTCATCGCAGGCATCATAGAACGCGTCCCCTGGATAATAGCCGCCGCCCCATACGCGGATGCAGTTGAAGTTCGCGGCTGCTGAATCACGGACCATGCTCCTGTAGCGTTCATCAGTGACCCTTGTTATGAGATTATCCTGCGGTATATAGTTGGCGCCCATGGCAAAGATCTTCTGGCCATTGACGACAAAGCAGAACTCATTTCCATATTCATCTTCAGCGGTGCTTACGCTGATTGTCCTGAGACCGATCCTGAATGATGATGAATCGGCTTCCTTCCCATCTGCCATGAGAGAAGCAGATACCGTATAAAGCGGCTGCGGTCCGAGGTTATTGGGCCACCAGAGTTCAGGGGAAGGGATATCGATCATGACATCATCGCCAGGTCTGCCCTCTGCATGGACAGCCGATCCATCCGGCGCTGTGACTGATATCGAAACGGTGAGAGCCGAAGGAGAATACTCTTCAGCCTCCGTACTCACACGGAGCGTCACATTCCCGTTCTCATGGATCTGGCGCACCCTCACATCGCTCAGGCGGGCCTTGTCATGCATCTCGATATAGATAGGACGGAAGATGCCTGCATCGGGAAGCTGCGGGCCCCAGTCCCATCCGAACATATAGTGAGCCTTCCTGAGATATCCGTTCCCATGAAGGCAGCCTGTTGAGGCATAGAAGATATCGCTTTCAGCATCCCTTTTCCTGATATATGCAAGCGATGAGCGGAAAAGGATGGAGATGGTGTTCTCCCCTTCATGCAGGAACCCTTTCACGCTGAAGCGGTATGTCCTGTGCATGTCATCGACGGAAGCAACGGCCTGGCCGTTTATGGTGATATCAGCGATTGTGTCGAGACCTTCCGCAACGAGCGTAAGCTCATCGTGCCTGAGATCGGCAGCCGTGACGGTGAATGCCCGGGTATAGAGGTAATCATCCATCATCAGCTCGCGTGCGCTGTATTCATCCGTTCTCCAGAAGGGATCCGTCATCATCCCCTCGGATAGCATATCCGCATAGACAGAACCGGGAACCTGGCCTCTGTGATAGCCATCATCCCCAGCTTTCTGCCACTTCCATTCACCGCAAAGATCAAGCTTTTTCATTGAAAGTCCCGATATTATTGCCTGCATACCGCTGCGGCATGCAGGCATTGGATCAGATTGCAGGGCACCATACGGCACCCTCCGCTGCAGCACTCTACAGCAATGTCAGGCCTTGAGACCGCTTGTCGCTACGCCGCGCACGAAGTTCTTCTGGAAGACAGCGAAGCAGATAACGACAGGAAGAACGAAGACCATTGCAGCCGCCATCAGCCTTGCCCAGTCAACGGAGTACTCGCTCATGAACTGCTGCAATCCGAGCGAGAGCGTATACTTCTCAGGCCGGGAGATGAAGATCATCGGCATGAGGTAATCACTCCATGCATCAAGGAATGCGTAGATTCCGACTGTTGTCATGATGGGCTTCGTAAGCGGAAGCGCAATGCGTGTATAGCGCTGGAACTCGTTCGCACCATCAATCTTCGCTGCTTCGATGAGGCTGTTCGGAATGCCCATGAAGAACTGGCGGGTGATTATGATGTAGAAAGCCTTTCCAAGGAACGCCGGCAGGATCAGAGGAACATATGTGTTCGTGAGCCCGATCTTCGAATAGATCCTGTAGAGAGGGACCATCGTTACCGAGATAGGGATCATCATCGTTGCCATGAGAAGGCCGGAGATGATCTTGGAGCCCTTCCAGTTGATTTTCGAAAGCGAGTAGGCAACCATCGGCGTGACAATGAGCTGACCGATGACGGAAAGCACAGTGATGTAGATGGTGTTGCCCATATAGCGGAAATACGGGATTGCCGACATAGCGGCAGGATAGTTCTCCGATACCCACTTCCTCGGGAAAAGCCTTACAGGAATCGTGAATGCATCACTGTTCGTCTTGAACGATGTGAAGAACATGACAAGGAACGGTGATACGTAAATCAGGACCAGAACGGCGACTATTATGAAGAAGCATACGCGCCATATGTCCTTCCTGAGCTGATATTTGTCAATCATATCACTCCCTCCCTGCGCTGTCCGTGACCTTGGCCGTAAGCTTGACCATCACTACAGCAAGAATAGCTACGACGATGAAGAGCAGCCAGGCCATTGCGGAGGCCTTGCCCATCTTCAGATAGGTGAATGCGTTGTGGAAAATGTAGAGCGGATACATGAGAATCGAGTTCTCAGGGCCGCCTGCAGCGCTTCCGCCTTTGACTCCGGCATTAGCGGTCACGATGATATAGACCTGCTGGAAATACTGGAATGCATTGATGATTCCGAGGATTGCCTGATAGACAAGGACGTGCGCGATGCATGGGATTGTTATGGAGAAGAAGCGCCTTACTGCACCTGCTCCATCGATCTCCGCAGACTCATAGTAGCTTACAGGCACTTCCTGAAGCGAAGCCATGCAGACGAGCATCGTCGTTCCGACATTCCACGTACCCATCAGTACGAGAGCCCATTTCGTATACCTGGCATCCATGAGCCATGCCGGTCCCTGGATTCCGAACCACGAAAGAACATTATTCAGATATCCGTAGGTCGGATCGAACATCCAGATCCATACCATTGTGGCAGCTACCATAGGAATGATCGATGGCAGGAAGAAAGCCGTCCTGACAGCTCCCTTGAGCTTGAAGTTCCTGGAAACGATAGTAGCAAGAAGCAGAGCAACGAACAGGTTCACAGGAGTTGAGATAAAGACCATGAAGAGCGTGTTCTTGAGGCTCTTCCACACAAGCGGATCGCTGAAGACATCCTTGAAGTTATCCAGCCCGACCCACCTCGGCGTCGTTACGGCATTGAATTCCGTGAAGCTGTAATAGAGAGAGGCTATCAGCGGATAGACACTCAGGAAAAGGAATCCGACAATCCAGGGGAGTGCAAAGAGCAGACCATTGCGGAAATCGCGCTGTTTCTGCGTCAGTTTGAGTGTTGCCATATTAATCTCCCAGAATTCCATGCCCGGGAAAAGTCCCGGGCATGACAAGAATCAGATCAGTCGATATTCACAGACTGTGCTGCAAGATCGGCCATCGCCTGCTCCGGCGTTGCGCGGAGAGCATAGACAGTATCAAGAGAAGCATTGACCATCGAGATATACTCATCGAAGTCATTCATCTGAGGATACTGGACACCATTTCCGATCTGGAGAGCTTCGATGAACTCAGCGAAACCTGCCTTAGCCTGGACATCCGGATCATCATAGAGCGTCGTGAGAGCAGGAAGGTTACCTGTTCCGAGGTCGATCACCTTAGCTCCATCGTAGCCTGCGATGTACTTGATGAAATCCCATGCGCCTTCCTTGTTCTTTGCCATTACAGGAATAGCGACGGAATCTGTCTCGAACCTTGCCCTGCCCCTGTTCTCAGGATGAGCCTCGGTTCCAGGAACGAATGTGATGCCATAGTTCACTGTCGAGCCGAAGTTGTCCATCATCGTCGGGAGCCATGAGCCATCAAGCCTGAAGAGCTGCTTGCCCTGGAAGAACATATCCTGCTCCGTGTACCTGTTCGTATTGGCTGTAGCGATGAAGGAATCAAGGTTGCTGCCGCCGAACTCGTTGCGGAACTTCACGTTCATGTTGAGAGACTCGAGGATACCAGGATCCTGCGGGGTCGGCTTGCCGTTCTCATCCCACCATGTTCCGCCGAATCCATAGATGAGCTCCTGGCGAGCGGATGCATACGGGAAGAGAGGATATCCGAGGATCTCAACGTTGCCGTTTGCATCAAGCTTCGTTACAGCAACTGCCATCTCATACATCTCTTCCATTGTCTTGGGCGGCTCGGTGTAGCCAGCTGCCTCAAGAAGGTCCTTGTTGTAGAACATCTGGATCGTGTAAGCATCGATAGGAAGTGCCCAGAGCTTTCCGTCAAGAGTATTGGCTTCAAGAGACTGAGCTGAGTAGACGGATGTATCGAAACCTTCTGCATCGATGTAATCCTGCACGCTCTGGAGAAGTCCGTTCTTCTGGAACTGGATGACCTTCGAGTTGGAGTGCTTGAATACATCAGGAGCCTCATTGCTGCTCATTGCAACAATGAGCTTCTGGTCATCAGTAACGCTGAGACCCTGGACCTCATACTTATCCTGGGAAGCATTGTAATCAGCGATGACCTGCTCATATACGAGGGCCTCGTCTCCGGTGTTGTTATACCAGAATGTAACGATTTCACGACCATCTTCGGTTGTTGCGCTTTCCTGTGATCCGCCTGCGAATGCGGCAGGAACCGAAATAAGCAGCATGGCCAGCAGAGCCACAAGACCGATAAGCTTCTTATGCATATCAAGTCCTCCTTTTAACCTGCAAAAAAATTTTCAGGGAAGAATGCCAGATTAAATCCGTTCTGTAAACTTAAAATTTTTCTGATATTCAGCCCACGTATATATCAATCTATCATTAAAAATCGGGTTGTCAACAAAAATTTTCAGAAATTATATGTCCTGTTCCTTATATATTTCATAAATTACATAAACTTTTTTCAGGCAGACCGTATCGTTTAAAATCAAACAGAAAATAATATTTTGAGATTATTTGCAAAAAATTCTTTGGGTTTCCGGGTTTTGATTGGTATAATCAGATGCAATCTTGGAGGAAAGATGAAGCACATAGATGATGAAATGAATATGTTCAAGCAGCTGCTGACGCTCATAGCAGCAGAATTCGGCAGCAGATGCGAAGTTGTCCTCCACGATCTCGAGAAGGATTACTCAAGCACGATCATAGATATCCGCAACGGACAGGTGACGAACAGGAAGGTCGGGGGCTGCGGAAGCAACCTGGGACTGGAAGTGCTGAGCGGCAGCGTCGTGGATGGTGACAGATTCAACTATGTGACCACGACGGCGGATGGCAAGATCCTCCGCTCCTCCTCCATGTATATCCGCAACAGCGAGGGCAAGGTGATAGGCTCGCTATGCATCAATCTGGATATAACGGAATCGATACAGTTCGAGAGCTTTCTCAAGCAGTACAACAAGTTCGAGATGAATGACCAGCCTGAATTCTTCGCTTCGAACGTGGAAAGCCTGCTCGATTACCTGATCCAGCAGGCCACGGCAATCGCAAACAAGGACCCGAAGAAACTCACTAAGAGCGAAAGGCTCGACTTCCTCTCCTTCCTCGATGAGAAAGGAGCGCTGCAGATTTCGAAATCAGGAGACAGGATCTGCAAGATACTCGGAATCAGCAAGTTCACGCTTTACAGCGATCTTGAGATCATCCGCTCCAAAGTCAGCGGCAGTGACGGGGAGTGACACTCTGGTCTGCCCCGCATTCCGGGATAATGCCAGGAGAGCATTCATCACACAATCCGGAGAGCGTTCAATGCATGCATTTCAGGACTCAGCTCCAAGGCGTCGTCCTGAGCAGCAAGCACGATGATCACTGCAGTGCAATCACCTCGATTTCTACCTGGACATCCTTAGGGAGTGTCCTGACTGCTACGGCTGAGCGTGCTGGCAGTACAGGCGATCCGCTGAATGCTTCGCTGTAAACCTCATTCACAGGACCGAAATCAGCCATATCCTTAAGGAATACAGTCGCCTTTACAACCTTTGTCATGTCGGTTCCCGCAGCCTCCAGCACCGCCTTGATATTCCTGAACACCTGCTTAGCCTGCTCTGCTGCCGTTCCTTCGACGATGGCGCCAGTCGCTGGATCGATGGGGATCTGCCCGGAAGCGAATACCATGCCATTAGCCTTGACTGCCTGGCTGTACGGTCCGATCGCAGCCGGAGCTGCCTTTGTCTCTACTTTCTCAATCATATTTCCCTCCTGCATCCTCCTGAGAAGAGGAACGATTTCCTCCGGCGAGGATGCCGCATATCCCCCGATATCATCAGGGGAGCTGAACCCAAAACCATAGGTCACCCCGATGAAGCCGGTGCCGGCTTCCTTTGAGCCTATGAAGTCCGCCTCGGTATCGCCTACCATCACGACTTCATTCCTGCTGCACCCGAGATCATTGAGCGCAAGATTGATTATATCGCTCTTGGTGCGGTTCTCCCTGAGATCAGAGCCGCGGACTGTATCGAAAAGATCCAGGATGCCAAGGTGCTCAAGGCATTGCCTTACAAGAGTCTCAGTCTTGAAGGAGGCGGTTCCAAGCCTCAGCCCCATACCCTTGATGGTCTCAAGCACATCCCTCATTCCCGGATAGAGCTTCATCATGAATCTGCCGCGCTTATCATACTCAGCCCTGTAGATACGGAGGGCATCATCCAGAAGGGACTCATCAAGGCCGAAAGCCACGACGAAGCATTGCCTTAATGGAGGTCCGAC
>CALXKY010000012.1 GCA_944389055.1 uncultured Spirochaetaceae bacterium
GCTGGATATTATCAGCCGCCTCGTTCCAGGTCTCCATACAGCCGAGGGATAGCCCATGGATGCCGTCGGAGAAGACGTGGAGATCGCATGGAACTCTGTTCTCATGAAGCGCAGCTGCGAACATCAGTGAATTGCGGACATCCACCGTCTCATCCGTGAAAGTATGCCATATGAAGCATGGAGGAACAGACGGAGTAACCTGATTCTCCAGGGAATAGTATGATACGAGCTCCGGATCCCCGCCTGTGAGGATGTCGGTGCTGCCCTTATGTCCAAGCGGTCCCATGGTTATCACGGGATAAGAGAGGACAGCGGCATCCGGGCGTGAAGCACGGCCATATGAATCCCAGTGGCAGGCAATGGAGGCTGCTGCATGGCCTCCTGCGGAGAAACCCATGACGGCTATCGCAGCAGGATCTGTCAGAAGCTCATCGTGCCTGCTTCTTATCAGGGCTATTGCCTCCGCAGCTTCAGCCTCGGGAATGGAACGCCCTGCATCGTCTCCGACGCTGTATCGCATGATGAAAGCATTGTAGCCATGGGCGAATACGGGAAGAGCCGCAGGGTCCGCCTCACGCGGGGAAAGGTGATTGTATCCTCCGCCGGGGAATACGATGGCTGCAGGCCTCAGACGATACGACCCTCCAACCTGTGAAAGATCATCGTGGATATAGCAGACAAGCTCAGCAGAGGCTTTTCCGATTGCATAACGCACTATTGTCATATCTCAGTCCTTCAATGGTATCGAGAAGCTCATCCTGTCACGTGTGAGCACGGTATCAGGGAAGACTTCCTTCGCATCGCGCTCGAGTATCCTGAGCTCACGGTCGGAATAGCGTGGCGAGTAATGCTGGAGGCAGAGCTTGAGGCTGTCGCTGTCACGGGCGATGAGTCCGGCTTCATAGCTCGTCATATGCTTCTTCTCCCTCGCAGTATCCCTCAGGGCCTTCTCGAACATCCCCTCGCAGAAGAGTATGTCGGAATCATGGACGTAATCCGCGATCTGGGGGAAGTACATGGTATCCGTCACGTAGCTGATCTTCCTGCCTTCGCGTGCAGCGCCAATGACCATGCTGCTTTCGATGACCCGCCCATCATCAAGCGTTACGCTCATACCGTTCTGGAGCTGCCCCCAGAGCTTTCCCTTGGGAATCCCCAGCTCCATGGCTTTATCGGGATGGAACTCACCCTTGCGCTTCTCCTCGACGAGCGCATATCCGAAGCATGGCTTGGTGTGGATCAGTGGGAATGCCTGCACGGAAAAGCCATCCCCGGAATAGACGACGCCGGTCTCTGCGGGAATGAACCTGATCTCATAGTTGATATACATATCGAGGATGCGGCGCGATGATTCGATGTAATCCCCGAGCTTCTGCGGACCGATGACATACAGCGGGTCGGTACGGTCAACCTGGGATGAGAGCATCAGGATGCCGGGCAGTCCCGTGACGTGGTCTGCATGCATGTGGGAGATGAAGATAGCTGAGATCTTCTTCCATCTGAGATTCAGCATCTTCATTGACACCTGGGTTCCCTCCCCTGAATCAAAGAGGAAGAGGTCGCCATCACGGCGGACGAGCACTGATGTAAGAAATCGCCCGGGAAGCGGCATCATGCCGCTCGTTCCGAGCTGGAACGCTTCAAGATTCACATCTCGACTATAGCGAGAATAGCGCTCAGAGGAAAGAGAAAGGTCACTGCAGCGTGCCTTTTATGCGGCGGAGCGCAATCAGAATCGAGAGAGAGGAGACGGAGAGCATCAGCAGTATCATGAGCGCTATCGCTCCGAATGGGATACGGAGCGTGAATGATGTGACGTAGTAATCAAGGAGCGATGATCCGGATGAGGATACCGCAGAGAGCAGCATCGGAGAGAGAGCAGAGAGGATAAGCCCTGCTGCTGTACCTGCCAGCGCAGCTATGGCGACTGCGATGAGCGTGATCATGAAGTATATGCCGCGTATCTCCCCGCTGGCCATTCCGAGCATCGCGAGCTCCCTTATATCCTTCCTGTCGCGCGAAAGATATACCTGCGCGGCATCCGAGGAGAAAAAAGCTGCAAGAAGCGCGACGAAAGCGAGGATCACATAGAGGATCATGATGGAGGAGCGGACATTGCCATAAAGCGAGGCATATAGCTCCATGTATGTGTATGCAGGAATGCCATGGCTTATAAGCTCATTCCTGACGCTATCGGCATCCATGTCCCTGGGAAGAAGGATCTCATAGGCTTCGCGCGATGAAAGCATCGAAGACGGAACATAGACAAGATATCTGTCGAGCTGTGGATAGACCGATGCGAAGATCCGGCCTACGGTACAGAGATATGGCCGCGCCCTTCCCTTCTCAGCCTCCCAGGAAAGCAGGGTGAAGCGGTCACCAGCTTCAAGCGAAAGCTCTTCAGCCAGCTCTGAGGATATGACGGCGGGATTCATTCCCTCGCCGCTTCCGCTTATCTCCAGCTCCGCTGCGCGCATACCGTCAAAGTAGCCGTCGCCGACCCCCTTCAGGATGACTGCGCTCTCTCCTTCCCCTGCATAGATCAGGCCTGTTCCGCTTCTGACAGCACCGGACTCCGCCCCTGAGGGAAGATACGCAGAAGGATCTGCGAGCGCATAGACCGTTCCTGAACCCATCAGCTGGATCATGCGGTCTATGGAGGAGGCCATGGAATTTATGAATGAAAGGGCGAATGTCAGCAGCGCGGTGACAAGGAAGAGAATGAAAAGCGGAAGGAGGGATGAGAGGATATAGCCTGCACCCATTCCCGATCCGCACTTCCTGGCAATGTAAAGCCGCTGGGCATCAGACATCGGAGAGCACTCCTTCCTTCAGTTCAAGCACCCTGTCTGCCTGCGAGGCGAATGCCATATTGTGAGTGACAAGCAGCATGCAATGGCCGGTGTTCCTGACTGCTCCGAGAAGAAGATTCTCAACCATGGCTGCGCTCTTCTCATCAAGCGACCCTGTAGGTTCATCGGCAAAGATGACGAGGGGATTGCCGGCAAGCGCCCTTGCTATGGCAACACGCTGCCTCTCCCCTCCTGAGAGCGTGCAGGGCCTGTGATCCCGGCGGTCACGGATACCGGCCAGATCGAGATACTTCTCAGCCTCGGAGAGTGCCTCACGCTTCTTCAGCCCCTGGATCATCATAGGCATCGCGATATTCTCAAGCGCGGAGAAATCCTCAAGCAGCATCGATGACTGGAAGACGAATCCCATCGAACGGGACCGGAGAGCCGCGGTTTCAGAGGGGCCGAGCCCTATGACGGAACGGCCTGAATAGCGGATCGTTCCGCTGTCAGGAGGTGTCAGGAGCGCGGCAATGGAAAGAAGCGTGCTCTTTCCGGATCCGCTTCTGCCCGTGATTGCCACGACCTCGCCTTCACCGACGCTGAGGCTGACCCCGGAAAGGATCATGAGGCGTCCGCCATCTGGCGACGGGAAGGACTTTACGATTCCATCAAGCTCGAGAAGGCCCACTCAGCACCTCCATTGCCTCCCTGTGCCATATGCGCCATCCGCTTCTTGCCGCAAGGAATCCTGTGACAGCCAGCAGGAAGAGGGAGAAGTATATGAACGTATGAAGAGGGAGCATAAGAGCGGCTTCCTCCCCTGTAAGACGCATGATGAATTCCCGTCCGAGCGGTATGAAGAGAAGAGAGAGCACGAAGCCTGCCCCCACTCCCAGAAGGATCACAATCAGGAACGAGAGGGTGAAAGCCGCCACTGCTGCATCCCGTTTCAGGCCCAGGACCATGAGCTCCGCGATTTCCCCCGCACGTGACTGGAAGAAGAAACGCACGCCAGATGCTGCTGAAACAAGTATGATCACGAAAAGAAGCGACAGCACTGCATGCATGAGGACCTTCTCCGCAAGGAGCGCGCTGTAGAGCCCGGATTCCTTTTCCTTCCAGGACTCGCCGCTGAAGCCTTCGCTCCGGAGATGCTCGATCTCACTGCTGCTGACACCCTTGATGGCAGTATGCACGGGAACGCCTTCAGGCATCATCCCATATGGCAGGAAGAGATAGGATGAATCAGCAGCGCTCCCGAGCTCGGTCGAGAATGCACCGCTCACGCTATAGCTGATCTCGGCAGGGAGCATCCGTCCGTTCCTGCCTTCGATGAGCATCGTCAGCGCGGCAGAATCATCCCCCATGATATACAGGGAGAGCGGAACGATGAGGCCATCAGCAGAACCTGACACGACCCTCATTCCGCCGTCGTAATCGCTTCCGATGAAACGCACGGTATATGCACGTCCATTGAGCAGAGCCTCGGTCTCTCCATAGGCAAAAACGGAAGCATCGGGATACCTCGCCCGCATCTCGCCGGTATGCTCGCCATCGAGCGTTATGTCGAAGGAACGGACGCTGCGTATCCTGTCAAAGCGTCCGGACTGAAGATAATCCATCACGGAAACCGTAACCATGAGCACCGCAAGCGACAGCGCCACCGAAAGGGCTATACGCACAGCTCTCTGCCTGTGATGAGAGCTGGAAGAGAAGCTGTAGCGCAGTGCAAGGTATGGTATCACAGCCGATGTATCTCCTTCACCCTCATCCCGTCTGCTCCGAAGAGTACGCTGTATTCAGGTTTCCCATCCCTGTAGCGGATCTCCTCTATATCGCCGCTATCGAGATAGGTACGGACGCGCCCGGTACTGCCATCACTCTTCTCCTCGACCGATGCCAGGTGGCCATCCTCATAGCGCCTTATGGTTTCAAGAGCGCCTTCCGAGACGGTTTCCGAGACAATATCACCGTTCACATCATACTCATACCGGGTCATGACGCTTCCATCAGACTGGGATGCAAGACGGCCATCGGGGGAATAGATGCGCACCATCACGCTCCCGTCCTGAAGCATCTCAGTCTCAGACCAGGAGCCATCATCAAGCACTTCGTAACTGATTCCGCCGAGGGAGAGATTCTCCCTGATGACCCTTCCATCCTCATGGTAGGAGAAACGTATCGCATCACCATCCAGGTCATACTGATAGAATGACGGCATGATATAAGCACTTGAGGAACCGGAGAGGCCGGCAAGGCTGCCTGATGGCGTCTCAAGATAGACTGTGCGGCGTTCAAGGCTGCCATTCACGGATACGGACACGGAAGAGAGGGTGCCATCATCACTGTAGAAATAGGTATGCACCTCCTCCCTGCCGGGAGTGATCAGCCTTCTTTCGGTTATCAGGCCATCGCTTCCGTAGGAGACTTCCTCGACTGTATCGCCTTCCGCGATCCTGTAGCCGTTCTCATCCTCCGTCCTTGTCATCACAGGCTCGCCATCGAGATAGATGGTGGTTGTCCCGCCGTTCCGCTCCCCCTCATAGCCTGCACCCGTGAGCGCCTCGATAGCGCCGAGGTCATGCCCCAGGGCATTGGAAAGGAAAGCCCCGCCGGAGCATGGCGCGATGATGCAGGCAAGGAAAGCAGGAAGCAGCAGGCGTCTCATCATTCAAGCCCCATGAGCGAAGTGAGGAATTCCTCCTTGTCGAATGGGCGGATATCATCATACTTCTCACCCGTGCATACAAAGAGGATGGGCAGCCCGAGCGTCCTTCCGATCTGGACGAGCGCGCCGCCCTTCGCGGCTGAATCATACTTCGTGAGGATGATGCCATCGAGCTTCACAGCCTGGTTGAAAAGCAGCGCCTGGGAGACGCCATTCTGCCCAGTAGTCGCATCGATTACGAGGAACTTGCGGTAATCAGCATCCTCTATGCCTCTGGCATGGATGACCTTGTCCATCTTCTGGAGCTCCTTCATGAGGTTCTCCTTATTGTGCATCCTCCCTGCGGTATCAGCGAGGATAAGGTCATCGCCCTGGGCCAGGGCCGATGTGATCGCATCATAGATGACGGCACCGGGATCGGATCCCATCTGCTGCTTGACGATCCTTATGCCGAGCCTCTCCGCGTGGATATCAAGCTGGTCGACAGCCGCAGCGCGGAATGTATCGCCAGCGGCAAGAAGGACCTTATAGCCTTCGGATGTGAATCGCTTAGCCATCTTAGCGATCGAGGTAGTCTTGCCTACTCCGTTGACGCCAAGGATCATGTATACAGTCAGATGCCCCTTCCTGGGCTTATCCGCATAGGCCTCGATATACCCTGAAAGGATCTCCTTCATGCGCTTCTGCAGGTCTGCGGCCTCCGTGATCTTCTCCTTCCTTGCCGTCTCCCTGAGCTCAGTTATTATCTCATCAGTAAGCCTCGCGCCGAGATCCCCCTCGATAAGCGTATCCTCGAGCTCCTCGAAGAATGCCTCGTCTATCTTCCTGCCTCCGAAAAGGCTCTTTAGCTTCTCACCGAATTTCCTGAAGAACACGATTCCTCCTAAATGCCCATGCGGGCTGCCTGGTAATAGTCGAACATCGAATCGAACAGCTCGATGAGCTGCACGAAGCTCACGCCCGCGAAGAGCGTGACAGCGGGTGCAAGATACACATCGGTATATATTCCCGAGAGCGCGCTTGAGGCCACATAGCACCCGAATGAGACAAGGGTCGTCAGGAGATCCGTATAGAATCTGTCCTTCGCCCTGCCAACCGTATCATACTGCGTCATCCACTCCGGCCTCAGGGAGAGGATCATCCTGTCCATCGCCATCCTTGACTGCACAGTCAGCGGGGAGAAGCCCTCATGGACAGCTGTGACCTGGAACGGGAGCTGGACATCCTCGATTGTGCGGGATGACGCCAGAAGTCCCTGGAAATAGATCGCTGAATCATAGGGCGTCACCGAGAGATACATCCTTCCGCCTTCCTTCCTCACAAGCTCTGGCGCGATCGTGGTGCCTTCAGCTATATCAAGGGTCAGGGACAGATCCTCGTATCCGGGAGCGGTGATGAGTATCTCATGCTCACCCGCAGGAAGCACTGCCAGCGAACGGATGAAGGGCACGGCCTCACCGTCTGCATAGAGCGTGGCGGCTGACGGCAGCGTGACGCTGACCGGGATATGATCAGGCCCCTTGAGCCTCTCAGTGAGGAGGGAGGTGACAGCTGCGAACTCATCGCCATCCGCTGCTGATACGAAAAGGCTGCGGTAAGCCTCCTCCCCGTTTATATAGAGCGTGCATTCCGATAGCTGGCCATCATATGAGATATCGGCAGCGATGAGCATATCGAGATCCTCGCGTCTCATGAGATACTGGAATGCATCGCTGTCTCCGTGAAGGAGGTAATCCTCCTCCGTTGCAGAGAAATCCGGTCTGACGAGCTCGAGCATCGGAGGTCCGCCATCCTCCTGCCCTTCTTCTGTGGAAAGTGCCTCGATGCCTCTGAAATCCTCACGGACACGCAGGCTGGAAAGCTCGGTCTCTGCAGCCATCTCAGCCTTCTCTGCCGACCTCGCATTGAAAGCCTCGACAGCATCAGGTGCGGTAACCTCGCCCTGTATGAGGGCAAGTGCATCGGAAAGGATGGACGCATAGGAGGCGTCATCGGAGAGCACTGAGACACGGAAAGGCGCTGCTGCCAGCATAACGGGCAGCAGCATCATCAGTGCAATGAGAATCGCCTTAGGCTTCCTTCTGGAAGTGGAGATAGCTTTCAATGAAATCATCGATCTCGCCATCCATTACCGCAATGATGTTGCCTGTCTGGCAGCCTGTGCGGTGATCCTTGACCAGCGTATAGGGCTGGAAAACATAGCTGCGGATCTGATTGCCCCAGGAGATGTCCTTCTTTGCGATGGCATCCTTCTGGTGCTCCTCCTCCCTCTTCTTCTGATAGTACTCGTAGAGCCTTGAACGGAGCATCTTGAACGCAACATCCTTGTTCATATACTGGCTGCGCTCATTCTGGCACTGGACGACGATGCCTGTCGCATAATGAGTGATACGCACAGCGCTGTCTGTCTTGTTGACGTGCTGTCCGCCGGCACCGCCTGCACGGTATGTATCAAGGCGGTAATCCTCAGGCTTGAGCTCTATCTCGATATCATCATCGACCTCGGGGGATGCATAGACAGAGGCAAATGATGTATGCCTCCTCTTCGCAGCATCGAAGGGGGAGATCCTGACGAGGCGGTGGACACCTGCCTCACCCTTGAGATATCCGAAGGCATAAGGCCCGGAGATCTTCAGTGAAACGCTTTTGATTCCGCCCTCATCCTCCTGCATATCGAGCACCTCGCACTTGAAGCCATGGCGCTCTGCCCAGCGCGTATACATGCGCATGAGCATCTGAGTCCAGTCCGATGCCTCGTTTCCGCCGGCGCCGGAGTGGACTGTGAGGAAGACGTTGTTCTTATCATTCTTGCCATCGAGAAGCGTCTTAAGCCTCAATGGCCTGAACTTCTCATCAAGCTTCTCGATCTGCCCCTCGAGCTCCGATCGCAGGGACTCATCATCCTCACCGGAATAGAGCTCCATGAGCTCCTCCGTCTCGTTGATCTCCTCTATGAGCTCCTTCCATGGATAGTAGCTATCCTTGAGGGCATTCAGGTTCTGGAACGTCTTCTCGGCCTTCTCTGAGTCATTCCAGAAATCAGGAGCGGCCGTCTCCTCCTCGATTTTCCTTATCTTATCTTCAGTCCCGGCCTCTTCAAAGACGCCTCCAGACTGTATAGGCTTCTTCCTTGATATCCTCGAATTTAGCGCGGTTTTCTATGAACATATCACTCCCTGTCCTTCCGGCTGTCGCTCGCTCTCAGAATGAATCTGTAAGTCCTTGCCTCTCCCGCCCTCTGACTGAGAGGGAACGTGAACGAAAGCCTGGAATAAAGCTCGAACGACTCAATGCCGATTGATGTATTCTGGGTCTGCCTCACATGCTCCTCAGAGACGCTGAAAGGCTCTGTGGAGGAAAAGGAGACAACGAGTCCCGACTGCGTTTCAGTATACTTGACGGTACGCACATCATCAAGGCTCCCGAGAATCATCTGCCTGCGCTGGTCAGATGAGCCCAGGATCATGTCATGGAGCGACATATACATGCTGATTGTGTATGCGCCGGAGGTATCCTCATCCGTGATGATGGTCGTCTCCAGAACCAGCGTCTGCGTCCTCAGCCTGAAGTGCTTCATGACCGTGAAGCCATCGCCGCCATACGAGAACTGGTAATCACCGCGCGGACGCGATATGACATCCCCATCGAAGATCTCACGGGAAAGATCATGGGACTTATTCCCTATCGTGACCGTGTCGGAGAAGGATCTGTTCATCGCAACGAACGGGAATGTCCTGTCGAATGGGACACGCGTATCGAGGATGTTCATGGCGAGTGGAATATAGCAGAGCTCCGCAACTGATCCGCCGCGAGGAGAGAACACAGCAGTGAAGCTCCTTCCACGCGCAACGAAATCATTCAGTCCCGTCTCCTCGTAATCATATTCAGCCTTCAGGGCCTGTGGATCGGCCGAGGAAAGGCATCGTTCGCATTCGATGATCGCCTTCCAGAAAAGACGCCGTTCCTGAAGCCGCATCGGAGTGCATTCAGCATCATGGATGAAGAGCGGTCCGATGGAGACATGGAAAAGCTCAGCCTCAGCTTCGCGCTTCACCGTCTTGTCCTTCTTGAACTGGGCAACGCTGTCCGAAAGCGCTATGTAGCGGTTCAGAAGATAGCGGAAATTCTCATTGCGCACGAAGATATCGTTGAATGAATGAAGCCCCCTGGCATAGGCATCGCGGCCATACCATCCGCTGTCGAGGTACCCTGGCTTATCTGCAGGCACGGCTGAAAGCAGCACGGACGCAGAGCCGATCTCCCCGAAGAGCCATGGGAGGAACGATGGCAGGCAGTCATCATCCCCTGCTCTGGCTGAACCTTCCAGGAGCTGATCGACATTGATGAAGAAAACGTCGCTGTCCGAAGATGCGGCAATCGTCTCCGAAAGCTCCATGCGGAGCTCTCCGAAGGATATCTCCCCCTGAGCATAGCGTGAGACGAGCTGTGACACCTTATCCGAGATGACCTTCACCGCAACCTTCTTGCCCAGCTCATTCATCGTGAATGACGACGAATCCACAAGCGTGCGGCTCGTTGCCTTGTATGCAGATATCACGACGCTGGAGATTCCGGTATTGCGCAGGCTATGTATGAATGACGGTGCCCATATCTGCCCATAGAAGAAGCAGCAGGATGCCCTGACACCGTAGTAGCGCCTGATGAGCGTTGTGAGCCTCTCGATCTGAAGCGAACGGTCCTTGGGAGGATTGAGGGAGAGGATTGCCTGGCTGTACGTTCCGGTCACAAGCTCAAGATCCCCCCGCTTCGCAAGCGAGGAGATCAGCATATTCACCTCCGGGCAGAAGGAAGAGAGGTACTTCATCATCGCCGCGCTCTGATAAAGCGACAGCTTGAGCCCGGGGTTGTTGTAAAGGAAGGAAAGCACTGGCTTATACACTAGTGTCAGAACACGCGAGAATGCAGACTGTGGAGATGATGAGCTCATCTCTGTGTATATACCGAGCGCAATCCTCAAATCAGCTCCTTCTCACGATGCACTTCTGGGGGCAGATCTCCGCCGCCTCACCTGCTGTGCTCTGATCCTTGTTCCAGTCATTGGACGAAAGGAATGAATCGACCGTGAACGGGCTGCCCTGAACTTTCGTCTCGCACATCTTACAGCCTATGCACCCGACCTGGCAAGTCTTGCGGACTTTCCCGCCTGGTTCATGGTTGTTGCAAGCGCAGATATATTCAAGCGAGTATGGAACGAGCTTTATCACATTGTTCGGGCAGACGGAGACGCACTTGCCGCAGCCGATGCACTTCTCCTTATCCACAGTGACGTTGCCCTTCTCATCCTTCGATATAGCTCCGGCCGGGCAGACAGCAATGCATGATCCGAGATGGAGGCATCCCTCCTTGCAGCCTGACGGCCCGCCCTGAAGAAGCGCCGCAGCGTTGCAGTCAGCCATGCCCTTGTACTCGTAATCGGTCTTCGTCACCTCGCTGTTTCCGCGGCAGAAGACGAATGCGACCATCTTCTCCTTGAGCTCAACCTCGATTCCGAGGATCTCGCCCATCTTCCTGGCAAGAACCTCACCGCCTGGGGAGCACAGGCCTGCAGGAGCAGTGCCATTGTATACGGCCTCGGCATAAGCCTGGCAGCCGGCGAAGCCACACCCGCCGCAGTTCGCTCCAGGCATCGATGCCTCAAGCTCCTCGAGCTTAGGATCCTTCTCCACCGCAAGCTTCTTCTCAGCAACCGCAAGGCCGAGTCCAAGGACAAGCCCGAGGATTCCCACTATGAGAAATGCAATTACAACAGACATCCTCCACCCCCTTATACCAGATGCAGGTTCGTCAGCAGGCTCTTGTCGAACATCATGAACGCAAGCGCCATGAGGCCAGCTGAGATGAATGCGATCGGCACCCCGCGGAAAACCTTCCTGACGGGTGTCATATCGAGCTTCTCGCGGATATTGCTCATGAGCACGATAGCCATCGTGAAGCCAAGCCCGGCTGAAAGTCCGGCAAGGAAGCTCTCGAGGAGATTGTATCCGTTATCCGCATTGATGACCGCTATACCGAGCACAGCGCAGTTGGTCGTAATGAGCGGAAGGTAGATTCCAAGTGCCTGATAGAGTCCGGGACTCATCTTCCTGATAACCATCTCGACAAGCTGCACAAGCGCTGCGATAACGAGGATGTACGCGATTGTCTGGAGATACTCGAGACCGAACGGAATCAGGAAGAAACGGCTTACCGCCCAGCATACGACCGAAGTGATAGCCGTGACGAAGGTTACCGCAACACCCATTCCAACAGCGCTTTCGCTGTTCTTGGAAACACCGATGAACGGGCAGAGTCCCATGAACTGCACGAGGATGAAGTTCTGGATGAAGACATATGTTATCACGATTCCGATGTAGCTCATGCCTCACCTCCCTTGCCGCGTGCGGTCTTCCACTGGAAGAAGGCCTTGAGATAACCCATCAGGAGCAGGGCTCCAGCTGCCAGCGTGAGCACCCTTACAGGGGACTCTGACAGTCCGGGTATCGTGATGACGCCGCTGAATGATCCGACGGGGAAGAGCGTGATCGTCCCTGCTCCGAAGATCTCACGGATCAGCGCGATGAACGAAAGCGACATCGTGAATCCGATACCCATGCCGATCCCGTCGAGCGCGCTGTCGAGAACGCCGTTCTTGCCTGCGAATGCCTCGGCGCGGCCGAGTATGATGCAGTTGACGACGATGAGGGGCAGATAGACACCGAGCGCCTCATAGACAGAGGGAACGAACGCATGCAGCACCATCTCAACAATCGTGACGAACGAGGCGATTATGACGATGTAGCTCGGGATACGGACCGAATCGGGGATTATCTTCCGCAGAAGCGAGATGAAGATATTCGAGCAGGTAAGGACGAAGATGACGCTGACGCCCATTCCGAGCGCATTCGAAACCTGCGTCGATACGCCGAGCGTCGGGCACATGCCCAGCATGATGATGAATGTAGGGTTCTCCTTGAAGATACCCTTTGTAAGCTCCTTGATATGGCTCATACAGCACCTCCAAGGCCCTTCACGAATTCAGAGCCGCTGATTAGAGCGGAGGAAACTCCTCCGAATGTCACCGATGCGCCGGATACAGCCGCATTGTCCTCCGGGCTGAGATCGGACTTCGATGCGGGAAGGGGCGATGAACCTCCGAGTCCCTTGAACATATCCATATACCACCCTTCCTCAGCCTTCTTGCCGAGGCCCGGCGTCTCCGAGTTCGATGTGAGCTTCGCTTCCATGAGCGTTCCATCGCTCTTATAGGATGCGACAACAGTCATCGCTCCGCCGTATCCGGATGTGCTGAGCTCTACGATGTAGCCGGCAATGCCGCTGCCATCGGTGAGCGGGATATAGTAATTGATGCTTCCATCGCCGACATCTACCTGTTCACCGATCGTGAAGCCGCCAGAGACATCAGCAAGAGCCGCAAGCCTGTCATTCTCCGTATTCGCGGCAATGCGGGGAGCCGTGACCTCGTTGACAAGGGCACAGAGAGCCGTGCACACAGCGCAGATGAGGAAGAGGATGACGCCTGTCTTTATATATCTGGTCATGCTTTCGCCTCCTTCTTCTCCCTTGGCTTCTTCACGTATCCGAAAGGCTTCACCTTGACGAACCTGTCGATTGTCGGGGTGATGATGTTCATAAGGATGATCGCAAGCGAGACACCCTCGGGCAGCGATCCGAAATAACGGATCAGAAATGTGAAGAATCCGCAGCCTGCAGCGAATATTATCTCCCCCTTCGGCGTCGTAGGCGTCGTCACCCAGTCCGTTGCCATGAAGAAGGCACCGAGCATCAGACCGCCGGAGAACACAGGGACGAGTATCTCGCCGCTGAAAGCACCGAGCCCGTACGGAATGCCGCCGAATATCCAGGAAAGGATGGCGAATGAACCGATGTAGATGACGGGAATGCGCCATGTGATGATATGAGCCGCGATGAGGAAGATCCCGCCAGCGAGAAGCAGGAGGGATGAGACCTCACCGATGCAGCCGCCGACATTGCCGAAGAACGCATCGACAGCATATGGGGATATCCCGAGCTTATCGGCAACGGCAACCGCGAAATCCGTATTCGGGATGGTTCCGGCAAGAAGGTCAGTGCTCCTTCCGGCCGCACCCGCAGTCACAGCCGTCTTCATCGCGGAGAGCGGCGTTGCGGAGGATACGGCATCAAGCTGCAGCCAGCGCGGAAGCGTGAATGAGCTCATCTGCGATGTGAATGAGAAGAATACGAATACCCTTCCCGCCAGAGCAGGATTCATCCAGTTGCAGCCAAGGCCGCCGAATGTCCATTTCACGACCGCAATCGCAAAGGCTGATGCGATTACAGGTATATAGAGAGGAATCTCCGGCGGCATGTTCATTCCGACGAGAAGGCCTGTCACCGCAGCTGAATAATCGCGGAGCGTGAATTCCTTCGAGACCAGGCCGAGAAGATACTCAGTGAGAAGCGATGCGGCAATCGAAACGGCGAGGACAAGAAGAGCCCTCAGCCCGAAAGCCCATACGCCCCAGAGAGCTGACGGAGCGAGCGCTGCGATCACGAGGAGCATGGCCTTGTCCGTCCTCAGCGGCCCATGGATATGAGGGCTGGTACGTACTGTGTTCATTTCTTCTTCCTCCCAAGCTTCTTTCCGAGCTTGAATCCCTGCACGAGGGGCAGATGCGACGGGCATGTGTATGCGCAGCATCCGCATTCCTTGCAGTCCATGAGCCCGAGATCGATCGCAGCCTGATAGTTTCCGTACTTTATATTGCGGAACATCTTATTAGGCTGGAGTCCCATCGGGCAGTGCTGGACGCACTTACCGCAGAGCACGCACGGCGCCGAGAAATCATCGATCATACGAGGAAGCACCAGCAGTCCGCCGGAACCCTTGACCATCGGAGTATCATCATCGGATACAGCGAATCCCATCATCGGACCGCCGGCCACGACGGAAACGGCATCATCCTTCTCCCCTCCGCAGTACGCGATGAGGTCGGAGAACTTCGTGCCTATCGGGGCGATGATGTTCTTCGGCTCGCTGATCGATTCGCCGGAGACAGTGATGACTCTTTCGATGAGAGGCTTATGGTACACGGCCGCCTCATAGATTGCGTTGCATGTACCCATATTGCAGACAACAGCACCGGCATCGAGAGGAAGCTTGCCGGAAGGGACCTCCCTGCCGATCGTTGCTTTGATCAGCTGCTTCTCATCGCCCTGGGGATACTTCACCTTCAGCGGCATGACCTCTATCGGATAGCCATGCGCCGCGGCCTTCTCACTGAGGAGCGCTACCGCATCCATCTTATTTGCTTCGATACCGATTATGATCCGCTTCGGGCTGACGATTGCAGCCGCGATCATCACTCCCTCAAGGACTTCATCAGGCCTTTCGATCATAAGGCGGTAGTCAGATGTGAGATATGGCTCGCACTCGACACCGTTTATGATCAGCGCATCGACGGTCTTACCCATCGGAACCGTAAGCTTCACGGCTGTCGGGAACGTAGCACCGCCCATACCGACGATACCCATATCGCGGACAAGCCTCAGAAGCTCCTCGCCGGACATGCCGCGCCAGGGATGCTTCTCGGTCCATGGATCGGACTGCTCGGGATTGCATCTGATCACTGCAGCTTCGGCTACAGCCCCGGACTGGACACGGACGCGGCGGATCTCCGTCACGACCCCATCGGCAGGACTGTGCACATCTGCGGAAATATAACCAGCAGCGGTTCCAATGACTTCCCCCCTCGTCACTGTATCGCCTTTCTTCTTTGTCAGAACTGCCGGCGCACCAAGATGCTCTGACATGGAAACAACAAGCTCAGAAGGGAACGGAAGCCTCTCAAGCTTCTTATCCTTCGAGAGCTGCTTCTTATCATCAGGATGGACGCCGCCACGCCTGAATGTGGCAAGTTTCATCAGAATAGCTCCTTTTAGTATACAGGACGATTGTATACCGTTAGGAACCGCATCTCAACCAGAAACGGAAAAGAATGCATCATATTGCCATTGCATAATACGTTTATCGATATGGATTTATCCTATTGTCTGCTATTGATGGTGCAATCGGTTTCAGATTCAATATATGAAGCATAGACAAAGCCTCCGGTTTTCCGCATCGCTATCTGCTTTCGGACAAAGATGATAGAAAGAGAATATAATAACGAAGCGCTGAAGCTTTCCCAGCCGGGACGCATGAATCATTGCAAGGTGCATGATGTTTCCAGGAACATAGCGGATGCCGTATCCATTGCCGCTGCAGCGCATGACAGGAACGCAGGAATAATGCATCGGCCTCCCCATGGAAGACAGCATCGGAGAGCACATAGGGAAAGCAGGTCCCCTTCCCCGCGCGGGATGCCCTGCTGCCGTAATGCTTTTCCGGAAAAGCCAGAGCCGGAGTGTCTTCAGGATGCGCTCAGGGAAGATCGCGGAAGAAGTTATGTGTGCCCTTACCGAAGCTGCCGCATGGCATCCTCACAGCAGAAGTTTATTACGGTGCTGCGGCAAGCATGACAGCTCCTGCAGCAATTCCATGCAGATATGATATACAGATGAATCACTCCGTTAACGGTATATTAATAGCAAAAGCATAATTGCTTATTGCTAAGGTCATGCTTCTGCCATAATCTGCAGCTATGGAAGAAATCATCCATCCGTTCCCGCCTGTTTACGATGAGCGCTCCGAGATACTCATACTCGGATCGTTCCCATCGGTGAAATCGAGGGAAGAGGGATTCTACTATGGGAACCCGCAGAACAGATTCTGGAAGCTGCTCTCAGCCATATTCGGGGAAAGCGCAGGAAGCATAGAGGAGAAGAAATCGCTGCTGCTCTCCCACCGCATCGCACTATGGGATTCCATTGCCTCCTGCAGGATCCAGGGATCATCAGATTCATCGATAACCGGCATCGTCCCGAACCTCATCCCGGAGCTTATAGCGGAAACGCATATTTCGCGGATACTTGCCAATGGCTCAAAGGCATATGAGGCGTATATGAGGCATATATACAGGCCTGGCATGCCCATTCCCGTGAAGCTTCCATCCACATCGCCCGCCAATGCCGCGTGGCCGCTTGAAAGGCTTATCGAGGCATGGAAGCCTGAGCTCTGTAAGAAAACTGCCGCAGATGATATACTGTCCCCATGAATCGGATCTTCCAGTTCGCATTCTCTAAGATCAAAGGAGTGAAGGTATACGCCCTGATCGGCCGGTCGGGGACGGGAAAGAGCTATCACTCCAAGATCGTGGCTGCGAAATACCGCATCGATCTGATCATAGATGACGGGCTTCTGATAAAAGGCGACAGGATCATTGCGGGACACTCTGCCAAGCGTGACCCGAATTTCATCGCAGCTGTCCGTACAGCCGTATTCGATGATGACGACCACCGCAATGAGATAATGAATGCCCTCCTGAAGGAACGCTACAAGAGGATCCTCATCATCGGCACATCGGAGAAGATGGTGAACAAGATCGCAAAGCGTCTTGAGCTGCCCGCCCCGGAGAAGATAATCCCAATAGAGGATGTCGCCTCCGAGGAGGAGATAGAGACCGCGATGAGGATAAGGTACACGGAAGGCAAGCATGTGATTCCTGTGCCGTCCATAGAGGTGACACGCTCAGCGCCTCAGATCGTATACGACTCGATGAAGGTTTTCATGGGAAGGAAGGGGCCGCACAAAAGGAACCAGACGTACGAGAAGACGATAGTGCGTCCAGAATTCTCCCGCCCTGACAAGGAAGAACTTTCGGAGGCTGTGCTCACGCAGATGGTCAAGCATGCCATCGGCGAATACGACCCGGTGATGAAGGTCAAGAAAGTCCGCGGAACGCGGAATGCGGACTCAACCTACTCCGCAAGCGTCACGCTGCAGCTGCCTGCAAGGCATTACATGAGCACCACGATATCGGATCTGCAGGAATACATCTCCGACTGCATCGAGCGCTATGGCGGCGTGATGGTAAAGACCGTGAATATCGAGATTGAGGAGTGGGGCTAGAGATCGTGCTCCTCGGCAAGCGTCCTCGGAGATTCCTGAACAGCGATCCTCTCGCCTTTCTGCACGGTTTTCTTCTTCTTTTTCCTGCGTTTCTTGGCTGGAACCACCGAAAGCTCCTCATTGGCAGCGCTCTTGCGGCCGAGAGTATTCGGCTTCTTCCTCGGGGCACGCGCCTCCGCAGAACGCCTTGATTTCGAACGCTTCACGCCCATCTCCTCAAGCACGAGATCAACAGCCTTCTCCAGCTCGTAGTTAGGCGGCGTCATCGGAGATATCAGGACCTTTGCCTGCCTGAACGCCTCATGGAAAAGCTCATCCGGCGTCATGTCAGACGGATTATCGAATACAAGGAGGGGCTTTATGAATGCATGGATCTGCTCCTCCTTCGGAACCGAGCCGCCTTCTTCCCTGACAGCTGAGACACGGGCATCCAGGGCCTCAAGAGAGGAACGGACGGAATCAAGATCCGCATACATCGACCAGCATGGGAGAATGAATCCCAGAAGCCCGTATTTCTTCAGGCTTGCCAGTATCTCATACGATGATCCGGAAGCAAGTATCTTCGCGACCTCTTCCGTGAGGCGGGATGTGGAGCATGTCTCTATCGCCGCAGCATTCTTCTTTATCGCCTTGCGGACATCACGCTTGAGCTCGAACCCCGTCGTCGCCTGATACTTCAGCGCCCTGATCATCCTCACAGGATCCTCGGTGAAGGTATATGACAGAGGAATGAGGGAACGGATCACGCGCTTCCTGAAATCAGGGAGTGCGTCGTTGAAATCGATGAGGTGGCCGTTCGCCGGATTATAGTAAAGGCTGTTGATGGAGAAATCCCTCCGTCTGGCATCCTGCTCTATCGTGCCATAGACATTGTTCCTGCCATCTTCGAAGTTCTCCTCGTCCGAGCGGAATGTCGTGACTTCGATGATCTTGCCGCTGAAGAAGAGATGCACGATGCGGAAACGGCGGCCGATGATGCGGGCATTCCAGAAAAGACGCTGGACCTGCCGCGGGGAGAGCGATGTAGCGATGTCGAAATCCTTCGGCTTCCTGCCGAGCATCATATCGCGGATGGCGCCTCCTACTATGTAGGCCTCACCTCCAGCCTGCTGTATCTTCCGTATTGCCCAGAGCGCATCCTTGTCGATCTGGCTGTTTGTTATCGGATGCTCCTTCTGGGTATATATCCTGGCAACCGGAACGCTCCGGCCCTTTCCGTCATTCTTATAGCGTATGAACACAATGTTACTTTAGAAAAAAGAGGGAGTCTCTTCAAGATGCAATCACCGTGCCGGAAAAAGGGAAGATTGTCCGTATGCTCCAAATGATGATATCATCTGGCCATGATCGATCCAGCAGTACTTAAAGGATTCAGGGACAGCCTCCCAGGAGACGAGATCCCTAAGAAGAGGATAACGAGGATTCTTGAGGATGTCTTCACATCCTATGGATTCGTTCCCATCGACACTCCGGTACTCGAGTATACAGAGGTGCTTCTCGGAAAAGGCGGCGGAGAGACGGACAAGCAGATATTCCGCTTCCATGACAACGGAGGGAGGGACGTAGCGATGCGCTTCGATCTCACTGTCCCGTTCGCGCGCTTCATGGCAGCGCACCATGACGAGGTAGGAGTCCCGTTCAGACGCTACCACATCTCGAAGGTATGGAGAGGAGAGAATCCCCAGAAAGGACGCTACAGGGAGTTCATGCAGTGCGATTTCGATATCGTAGGCGCAGACAACGCCATATCGGATACGGAGATACTCTCCGTCATGCACGCGTCCTTCGCAGCTCTCGGCATCAGCCGGTATACATTCCACATCTCACACAGGGGCCTCTTCAGCCTCTTTCTGGAGACCCTGTCCCTTGCTGACAGGAGCATCGACATCCTGCGCACCGTCGACAAGCTCAGGAAGATCGGAGAGGATGAGGTAAGGAAGCAGCTTTCAGATATCACGGGCTCTGCTGAGAATGCTGACAGGATCATCGCTTTCATCACCGCCGGAGAGGGCAGAAGCTTCATGGAAACGCTTGAGACGCTCGAATCGCTCTCGGGAGGAATCTCAGAGCCGTCGAGGCGCATGAGGGAAATCCATTCGCTCCTCACCGATCTCGGGATCAGCGGATCCTTCGTCTTCGATCCTTCGATCACACGCGGACTCGATTACTACACAGGCATCGTCTACGAGACATTCCTCGATGATATCCCGTCGATCGGCTCTGTATGCTCAGGCGGACGTTATAACGACCTCGCCTCGCTTTACATGAAGGAGAAGACGCCGGGCGTCGGCTCATCCATAGGACTTGACAGGCTCATGGCTGCTCTCGGAGAGACAGGAAGCCCTCTTCTCGCGAACCAGTCGTATGCGGACCTCCTCATCATTCCCAGCCAGGGCAAGGAAGCAGAAGCCTTCTCCGCAGCTGCCAGGCTGAGGGCAGAAGGAATCAGGACTGATATGTACCTCAATCCGGATGCGAAGATGAAGAAGATCTATGCATACGCTGAAACGGGGCACATCCCATACATGATGACATTCTCGGATGACGGCTTTTCAGTGAAGGATCTCAGGACAAGGGAGACGATGACAGGAGAAGCAGCCATCGAGCGCATCAGAGAGGAATCCAGGCATTGATTGAATTCAGGAACCTTCCGGTCTACAGGCACAGGGAAGAGATCCTCAGGGGGCTTTCAGAGAACCAGACGATCATCGTCGAAAGCCCCACCGGATCTGGAAAGACGACACAGATCCCACTCATCCTCAGGGAAGCCGGATACGACAGGAGCGGCATCATCGGCATAACCCAGCCAAGACGCATAGCTGCCATGTCGGTCTGCGGCTTCATAAGGAAGCAGATCGGGGATGAAGGGGCCTACTGTGCCTACAAGATGAGGTTCACTGATACCTCCGACAGGACCACGAGGATAAAGATAATGACGGACGGGATCCTGCTGCAGGAAGTGAAGCAGGACCCTCTTCTCTCAAGATATTCCGTCATCATGGTCGATGAAGCACACGAAAGAAGCCTGAACATAGACTTCATACTCGGGCTTCTGAAGGAGATAGCACGGGAGCGCAGCGATCTGAAGATCATCATCTCCAGCGCGACGATCAATGCTTCATCATTCTCCCGCTTCTTCTCCGACGCGCCGATCATCTCGATTGATTCAAGGCCATTCGATGTAGAAGTGAAGTACATCCCCGCGACCCTTTCAAGGGACACCGAGGACTACTATTACGCAAAGATATCCTCGCTTGTCAGGAAGAGCTTCGATGACAAGGAAGGCGATGTGCTCATATTCCTTCCAGGCGAAGCGGAGATAAAACGGTGCGTGGAGGAGCTTGAGTATTCGGACAGGGACGGGAAGTATCAGATATATCCCCTGTACGGACGACTCTCGAAGGATGAGCAGGAGCGTGTATTCATCCCGACATCACCAGGAATGATGAAAGTCGTCGTCTCAACCAACATCGCGGAGACTTCGATCACGATTGACGGCATCAGGACGGTCATAGATTCAGGCATGGCGAAGATCAGCTTCTACAACCAGAAGAACTTCACCTCTGCGCTGCTGCCGATGCCGATCTCGCGTGCGTCCGCTGACCAGAGGAAGGGACGGGCGGGAAGAACCGCCCCCGGAATCTGCTACAGGATGTACAGCGAGGAAAATTACCGGATGAGACCTGAGTATTCCGAAGAGGAGATCCTGCACTCCGACCTTGCTGAAGTCGTCCTGAGAATGAGCGAGCTCGGCATATACAACACGGACTCATTCCCATTCATCACACCGCCCAAGAAGAGCGCGCTCGCCTCAGCGGAGGAGACGCTCATGATCATAGGCGCCATAGAGAAGAACCACCATCTCACCAGCATCGGAGAGATGATGATCATCTTCCCGCTACTCCCAAGGCTCTCACGCGTCATCGTCGAAGCGATCATGAACTACCCTTCAGTCATCTCCGATGTGCTGATAGCAGTTGCGTTCCTCTCCGCGAAGACGCCATACATACTCCCTCCCGGAGAGGAGCTCCGGGCCCGCGATGCCCATCATGCGCTTGCTGACAGGGTCTATGGCGACTTCGTGACGATGCTCACGCTCTATGGCCGCTACAGAAGCCTCGGCAGCAGGAAGGAGAAGCAGGCATACGCGAAGAACCACTACCTCGATTTCGAGTCGCTTGAGGAGATCGTGCACATAAAGGATCAGCTTGAGGCGATAGTCTCCGGCATGGGGATTCCCATCTCAGAGAGCCACTCAGTCCCCGAGTACTTCTGCTGCCTTGCCTCCGGGCTGCGGCAGTATGTCTGCATGAAGATCGACAGGTTCTCCTACAGGTCGCTCACCGCCGACCGGATCCTGATACATCCGGGCTCTGCCTGGTTCACCATCCCTCCGCAGTACATCCTCGCGGGAGAGATCGTGCAGACAACGAAGATGTACGCACGCACCGTGTCCCCGCTGAGGAAGGACTGGATACAGCAGGTCGATCCGGCGCTGCTTGACCAGCTGAGATTCCCTGCTGGCAAGAAGAAGGAGAGGACGACGATACTCAGCGACAGGGATGAGATGAAGCGCTATGAGATCGAATCGAAGCACGGGAAGACTGTCTATGCCGTGCCGCTTCAGGATATCGGGAAGCTGAGGACGCGCTCCGGTGCCATCAAGTTCTACATCCGCTGCGGCCAGTATCTCTCGAAGACGCAGGTGAAGGCCTCAAGGATCGGAAAGGAGCTGGAGCTCATCCCCAATGTCCAGGGGCCCATGAAATCGAAGATGAAGGGGAAATACAACCCTGCCGACAGACAGTACGGCGAGATCAACGCGCTTCTGGATTC
>CALXKY010000013.1 GCA_944389055.1 uncultured Spirochaetaceae bacterium
CCAGTGAGGATCCTATCTGCCCTGAGCGATCTGAGCCTCTCCTTTGACTCATGCGGCTTCACGACACTTTCAGAACACACGCGCTCGATGAACCGGAACCGCGCATCGGCAAGCGCTGCCTCGCGGTCGGTCCCGCTCTCCGCCTCAAGCTGCACAAGGATATGCTCAAGCGTCTCCTTCTCATTCGCATCGAGGGAAAGCGCCTCCATGACGGGCTGATCACCCTCCACAAGCTTCGCAGCCGCGAACCTCACGGGAAGCCCTGCCCTCTCGGCATGATCCTGAACAAGATGCATGATCGCATGAAGGCAGCGGTGGATGGCCACATCCCTTGCCTCGCCCTCCGCTGGACAGAAATCCTTGAGCCCTGGAGCCTCCTTGAAACGTGCGACATGGATTGCATGGTCAATAAGCTCCGCTACGCCTTCATTCTTGGCTGCGGAAATGGGAACGACAGCAACGCCGAGACTCTCCTCAAGCTGGTTGATATCGATCGTACCGCCATTCTCCCTCACCTCGTCCATCATATTCAGAGCGATGACAATCGGTACATCGAGCTCGATAAGCTGCATCGTGAGGTAGAGATTCCTCTCGATATTCGTCGCATCGACGATATTTATGATCCCGTCAGGCTTTCCCTTGAGGACGAAATCCCTGGTGACGATCTCCTCATTCGTATACGGGGAGAGAGAGTAGATGCCAGGAAGATCCACAACCGTGGCATCCTCATGTCCCCTGATCTTACCTGACTTGCTGTCCACTGTGACCCCAGGGAAATTGCCAACGTGCTGGTTTGATCCCGTGAGCTGATTGAAGAGCGTTGTCTTGCCGCAGTTCTGGTTTCCGGCAAGGGCAAACACGATGGGAGTGGTCTCAGGGATCAGAGGCCTGTCACCAGGCTTATGCGTGCCGGACTCGCCGACGTGGGGATGCTGTATCATCCTGTGCGCTGACGATGCTTTATTCACATGCGGAGCAGCAGATGAAATGCATTCTATCCTCGCTGCATCATCTTTTCTGAGCGTAAGCTCATAACCCCGGACGAAAATCTCGAGCGGGTCACCCATCGGAGCCTTCTTGATAAGCGTGACGACAGTCTCCGGGGTAAGCCCCATATCAAGGAAATGGCGGCGGAGAGCAGCATCCCCTCCTACGGAGATGATGCGCGCGCTTTCGCCGACCTTAAGGTTATCAAGTGTCATAATAGCCAAGCCTCGCCTGCGATTATAGCGAGAGAGGTTTTCCTGTTCTACTGTCCTATCTTCCTGAGCGTTTTCCTGAATTCATGCTGGAAAAGCACCACGGTGAATGCCACGGAGAGGAAATCCGCGATCGGCTCAGCAAGGAAGACGGCCATCGTCTGATTGCCGGTAATAAGATGCGGCAGTATGTACATCAGAGGAATCAGGAGAATGAACTTCCTCAGGACCGCAACCATCGTCGAGCTTCTGGCATTGCCGAGCGCGGTGAATGTCATCTGGCATGCGATCTGTGCTCCGAAGAGTATCGTGACACCCATATAAAGCCTGAGAGCAGGAACGGTGAATACCTTCAGCGCCTCATCGGATGTGAACATGGAAACGAATGCGCCCGGCAGCGTCTGAACAAGGAGCCAGAGCAGGGATGAGTAGATGAGGCTAGTGGTAAGGAGGCAGAAATATGCCTTCTTCACCCTTTCCCTGTTCCCTGCTCCATAGTTGTAGCTGATGACCGGCTGCGCGCCCTGTCCCAGCCCCTGCAGAGGCAGCATGGCAAACTGCATGACACTCGAGAGAATCGTCATGGCTCCCACCGCGATATCGCCGCCGTAACGAAGGAGTGATGAATTGAAGCAGATGTTGATGACGCTCTCGCTCGCCTGCATCACGAACGTGGCGAACCCCAGCGCAAGTGACGGGAGTATGATTGCCCTCTCCAGCTTCATATAGGAAGCCTTGATCCTGAGGAATGTCTTCCTGCCGAAGAGGAATGCGAGCACCCATGCAGCGGACAATCCCTGCGATATGATCGTGGCAAGAGCCGCGCCTTCCACCCCCATGCCGAAGCCATAGATGAACACGGGGTCCAGGATTATGTTCGCAGCTGCGCCTATGACGACGCTGAGCATGCCTGTCTTCGCGAATCCCTGGGCTGTTATGAAGTAGTTCATGCCGAGCGTTATCTCAACGAAGATGGTTCCGAGAGCATAGATCCTGAGATAATCCATGGCATAGCCGATGGTATTGCCGCTGGCACCGAATACATACAGAAGATCCTCTCCGAAAACAAGGAGCACCAGCGTCAGCATTATGGATATCGCTATCTGCATCGTGAAGCTCTGCGAAAGCGTCTTCTCCGCGGAGACATAATCCTTCTTGCCCATATAGATCGACGCTCGCGGAGCTCCGCCAGCCCCTACAAGCGCTGCGAAAGCAGATACGATGAGGATTACAGGCATGCAGACGCCGACACCGGTGAGTGCCAGCGCACCATCTCCCGGCATATGTCCTATGTAGATCCTGTCCACGATATTGTAAAGCATGTTCACGAGCTGTGCCGCCACTGTCGGCAGCGCCATGCGGAAAAGAAGCTTACCTACCGGCTCCCTGCCGAGGAAGTCCTTGCTGCTGTCCATTGAAGACCTCCGGGGAATACAATACCAATAGATTTGGAGCGCAGAAAGGGGCTGCATGAATTCCCACAGAAACTACACAGGAAGGCATTCTGCCGCTACAATCTGGATAGGAAATGGGAAGGACATACATAGCGATAGACCTCAAATCATTCTATGCATCCGCAGAGTGCCGGGACCTCGGGCTCGACCCGCTCGATGCGGCCCTCGTGGTCGCAGACAGGACACGCTCGGAGAAGACGATATGCCTTGCCGTATCACCAGCCCTCAAAGCCTACGGGATTCCCGGCAGGTGTCGTCTCTTCGAGGTCACGGAACGCGTGAAGGAAGTAAACGCCGACAGGCAGAGAAAAGCTCCTGGAAGAAGATTCACAGGGAAATCCTCATCCGCCGCAGCGCTCAGTGCAGATCCATCGCTTGCCCTTGATTTCATCGCCGCTCCGCCCAGGATGGCTCACTACATAGAAGTCAGCTCCGCAATCTACAGGATATACCTGAGGCACATTTCCCCCGATGATATCCATGTCTACTCAATCGACGAGGTCTTCATCGATGCCACGGATTATCTCGCGCTGTACCACCTCTCCGCTCATGATCTTGCGATGAAGCTCATCCTCGAAGTACTGGAGAAGACCGGGATCACAGCCACTGCCGGCATCGGGGAGAATATGTATCTGGCGAAAGTCGCTATGGATATCGTCGCAAAGCACATCCCTGCAGATGAAAACGGCGTACGCATCGCCGAGCTTGATGAGATGGAATACAGGCGGAAGCTCTGGACGCATCGTCCCATCACTGATTTCTGGCGCGTCGGCCGGGGATACGCAAGGAAGCTTGAGGAGAAGAGGATCTTCACGATGGGCGATGTCGCCAGATGCTCAGTTGAGAACGAGGACGTGCTATACAGGCTCTTCGGCGTCAATGCAGAGCTCCTGATCGACCATGCATGGGGATGGGAACCCTGCACGATGAAGGATATCAAGGCATACAGGCCGGAATCGAACAGTCTCGGATCGGGACAGGTGCTGCAGGAACCATACAGCACGGAGAAGGCACGCCTGGTACTTCTCGAGATGGCCGATTCCCTATCATTCCAGCTTATAGGGAAAGCCCTTGCGACGAATCAGATCGCAATCTATGCCGGATATGACAGCATCAACATGAATAATGGCTTCAAAGGCACTACAAAGACTGATTTCTACGGCAGGACTGTACCCAGAAGCGTTCATCAGACAATGAAGCTTGATTCATACACTTCATCATCGAAAGCCATCATGGGGGCTGCCGCCAAGCTCTTCGATGCATCTGTGGACAGATCCCTGCTGATCCGCCGTCTGGGAGTGACGGCACTGAACGTGATCAGCGAACGGGATATCCCTGAAGCTGTCACGGACGGTCCTGACCTCTTCACGGACCCCGATGCATATGAGAAGGCACGGCTGGAAGCCGAAGAACTCGGGAGAAAGGAAAGGATGCTTCAGGAAGCCGCGCTTACAATCAAGCGGAAGTTCGGAGGAAACGCCATCCTGCGCGGTATGAGCTATGAGAAGGGAGCGACGCAGAGGGAGCGCAATGGCATGATAGGAGGCCATAAGGCATGAAGGGCCCCTATGACGACATAATAAGCCTCCCTCACCATGTGTCTTCCAGCCATCCGCGGATGCCACAATCTGACAGGGCAGCGCAGTTCTCTCCATTCGCGGCGCTTTCAGGATATGAAGATGCGATTGACGAGACTGCCAGGCATACGGAGGAACGTCCGGAACTCGCAGACGGAGGAAGGGATGAACTCGAGAAGACCATGCACAGCATCATGCAGCAGCCCATTGAAAGGCGCCACGTGCTCCTGACCCGATTCGTACCGGACGGGAAGAAAGACGGAGGCAGCTTCATTACGGAAGATGCTGTCATAAAGGAGGTAGACACGTATGCCGCCCTTGTCATCCTTGCCGACGGAAGGAAGATCCCAGCCGGTGACATCATCAGGATAACACCGGTCAGCAGCCGCTGATCACGTGGTACGGCGCTCGACGAACTCCGTCTCGATCATGATGTGCTTCGGCACTTTCTGTCCTGCGAGTATGAGCTCAAGATTCTTCACGGCCATGCGGCTCTGCCTGTAGAGCATGTTGTCGATCGATGAAAGAGGAAGGAAGCTCAGTTCTGAGAATGCAGAGTTGTTGAGACCGACAAGCGCGACATCACCGGGAACCGTCCTGCCCTCTTCATAAAGCGCCCTCAGCCCGCTCACGGCAAGGTTATCCTCGGAATATATGATGGCATCAGTCTCAGGATGCTCCTTGATGAGCTTAAGCGTGGCGCTGTACCCGCCAAGCTGCGAACCATCCGTCCAGCCAACGACCCCCTCTCCTTCCATGCCGTCATGGTACCCCTGTATCTTCATCCTGTTGCTGGGTGTATCGTAATCGACGATGAATGCGATATTCTTCCTTCCACGCTCTCTCAGCATCTCCGCGGCTTTCTTGACGCCGTTCCTCTCATCGGAGACGATGCAGTAGACAAGCGGAGACTCCATCTCGCCATTGAAGAGTATGACGGGAGTACGCGGCAGGTACGTTTCTATCGCGGTCCTGACCTCATCATTCTGATAGACAGAACCCATGAGGATCGCAGCATCGACATTCCTTCTGCTCAGGCGCTCTATGGACACCTTCTGCTCCTCAGGATTGCGTCCGGTATTGAGGATCAGGCATGTATATCCCTTCGCGGTCAGCTCACGCTCCATATAGTAGACACCGCTGGTATGCTGGGTGGTTCTCAGATCGGAAATCAGTATGCCGATCATCCTTGACTGCTTCATGACAAGACCGCGGGCAGCTTCGTTCACCACGAAATTATGTTCCCTGAGGATCTTCTCCACTCTTTCCTTCGTAGCCGCGTTCACATTCTCCTTATGGTTTATGACACGGCTCACTGTGCTCGGCGAGACATCTGCCAGCTTTGCGATCTCATATATCGTTATATCGGACATCAAAGACTCCTGACACACTATGATACCATATGTATTTCATAAGCACCAAGAATCTTCATCTCTTCCAATGTTTACTGCCGCGAAGTATAGTCCACATAGATATGGCATTCAGGATTCATAAGGATTTCTTCATCTACTGCATATTCGGAGCGATGGCAACGCTCGTGAACATGCTGAGCTATGAGCTCCTGTATAAGGGCGCAGGACTGCCGAATACTCCTGCTGTCATGCTTTCATGGTTTCTTGCGGTCACATTCGCGTTCTTCACCAACAAGTACATCGTGTTCCGTGAGAAGGGAAAGAAGAACAGGCACAGCATTCTCCATGAGCTTCTGTACTTCTATGCATGCCGCGCTGCAAGCGGGGTGCTTGATGTGATAATAATGTTCGTGGCCGTGGACATCATGGACTGGAACCATACGCTCTGGAAATTCATCTCAAACATCGTCATGGGTATCTGCAACTACCTTGCAGGCCGGCTATTCATCTTCGCAAAAGAGAAATAAAGCATAAAGCAAGATTAACTTCCGATTACGGAATGATAATATGCAATATATCAAAACACTACCCAGGATAGAGAGATGCTGCGTAGAAGCATATGATATGAAGAGATACACAGCAAAACTCATCACTGCGCTCATATGGATCATTGAATGCACGCTGCCGGTATCGGGGGAAGCCATAGCATCCGCTACGCTGAGCATAACGCTCTACGTTCCACCGGAAACCGAACCAGGCTATGAAGGATACGATGGCTGCAGCGTGAAAAGGAATGGCAGCACGATCATCATCGAAGCAAAGTAATCAGCTGCAGTCTCTTCAATCCGGAGCGGATTCCAGGCTTGCGGATTCTGTCATCCAGCACAATCCAGAGCAGCCACCTCTGATGAAATCATATGCCAGACTGCTGCATATTGCAGTGTCATGGAATGGACATCTGCCGTCAGGAAAGAAAATAATCGGGATATATCTTCCGGATTTCCCCGATGTTCTCGCAGTATCTCTCCATGTGCCGGCGTGCTATGCGGCGGGCATCTGCAGCATTTCCGGAGGCAATTGCGTCAGCTAGCGCCATGTGATCGGAGAGTATATGATCCTTAGGCAGCAAACGGAAACTGAGGGATGCCGTCCTGTCGAAATGCGGCGCATAGCTCTCTACAAGGTCATACCAGTTCGGGAACCCCGCACGGAGATAGAGGATACGGTGAAATGATTTATCCAATTCCATGATCTTCTGCTGATCCTGCCGTGCTATGGCATCCTTCCAGAGCTCAACATTCTCACGAATGTCCCGGATGTCATTTTCATCAAAAGAACTGCAGGCAGCTGCAGCGATCTCCTCCTCGAGCACAGCCCGGAGATGGCGGATCTCCTCGACGAGATCCGGATCGATGAGCGAGACGAATGTACCGCGCTTGCTCCTGATATCGATGAGCTTATGTTCCTTGAGCTCGATGAGCACCTCCCTGACAGGAGTACGGCTCACCGCGAATGCCTCGGACAGCTTGTCATCATAGATCTGCTCACCAGGGTATAGCCGGCAGCTCACGATATTCTGCAGCAGGCACTTCCTTATATACTCCTTCACATTTTCACTGGTTCTCTTCTCTGGCAGTTCGAGCATATTCCTATGATAAGGTATGCCAAGCGGCATATAAAGCTAAATGCGTGAGACTTTGCGCATATACTCGGAAGGTGTCATGCCTTCCACTTTCCTGAAGACCTTCGAGAAATAATAGATGTTATGGAAGCCGAGAGCCAGCGCTATGTCCGCGATGCGCTCATCGGTGCCTCCTTTCATCATCTCCTTGGCTTTCTCAACCTTCTTCATCATGCTGATGTAATCCACCAGGCTCATCCCCATGATCCGCTTGAAGCTCTTGGACATATAGCCAGGAGACACGCAGGCCCACTCAGCCACATCAGGGAGGGAAATCTTCTCCGTGATGTGCATCATCACATATTCGCGCGCCTTGTCCGCAACGCTGCTGCCCGTCCTTCCCATGATGCCGAGCAGGGAAAGAAGACTGCTTTCAGCATCCTCAAGGAATGAAAGCGCAGTACTGCGGAGAGTGATATAGTCCGAAGATTCGAAGACATCTCCAATAGAGACATCGGGCACAAGACCCGCTGCGGTCAGCCCGCTCGATATCGCAGAGTGCATCGCTGAAACGATGAAGCTGAACTGTCCCAGGCTATGATCATGATCGGCTACTTCGCTGCGGAGCACCGAGAAGCAGGACCTGCAGCTCACGGCATCCCGCTGTGCTATCGCAGCTTCAAGTCTCGGGAAGACCGGATCCACGTCCAGATGCTCCGGACGGATTCCAGAGGCATCTTTCTCAAGATAGAATGCCATCATCAGCGTCTCCATGAGGCTGCGCGCCTGGCCAAGACTATCAGGCCCGGCCATCCGGGGTGTCCTCAGCAGCACGGGATGCAGCCCTGTGACCATCGCCGAAGATGAAACTATCCGTTCCTCCAGGCGGGCGGTCACCGCCGTCCATGTTCCTTCATCGATCCCGGAGACGAAATAGACAGCCGTGCCAGCCTTGCCGGCAACTGGAGTCACCGGCCAGAACGACTGCAGCGATGATGACAGTATCTTTTCTATGATATCGTGCTCCCAGCTGCTGAGATTGCCGTAATCCCCGGCGCTCCTCTGCTTCTCCAGACTGGGAGACGGGAAGCTGAATGCAGAAGCGATGAATGCATAGGAATCAAGTACATTGCTTTCAGACAGGAATGAGCGGATATCCGGAGAGATACCACGCATGACGAGAAGACCGGAGATGACCTTCTTCAGCTGGTCTTCCGCAGGAGCTCCGGCCAGCCATATATGTCTCCAAGATGTGATGAGATGTCTCTCGTTGTCATGCCCTTTGCATACATCGAGATGACCCTGTTCTCGATGTCCGATACATCCCTCTGATGCTTCCTCACAATATGTGGCTCGAATGTGCTGTTACGGTCGCGTGGGATGTTGAGGTCCATGTCTCCAAATGAGGTCGTGACTGTCTTGCTGCTGTGGCCATTGCGGCTGTTTGTTCCGCTTTCCCCGCTATGCTCATATTTCCCATACCCGAGATGATCATCAAGCTCGCCTTCCAGCATGTCCTGCAGCATCGGCGAGAACATATCCTTGAAGGCATCCTCGATGTCTTTCGCGCTTTTGATGTCAAATTCATCAATCAGTTTTGAGATGAGCTCCTTTCTTTCCGGGCTCAGCTGTTTTACCGGCTTCTTTGCCATTACAAAACTCCTATGCCTCCTTCTTTCTAGCATAGGAGCTTTCTCAAATGTCCACAAATTTATTTACAGTCTCCAGCGATATTGCTCTGAACATCAAGTCTGATGAATTCTAGCTACAACTTGTGTGGTATTTGGGATTCTATACATCGGCAAGCAGCTCATCCATCATCTGATCGGCATTGGAATAGGTCTTACCGAGGCTCGGATCGGCTTTCATCCTCTTTACTTTCTGGATTGCTTCGACGGTTTCAGCGTTCGGCACATCACCGCTGATTTCAAAGGGGATTCTATACTCCCTCATAGCCTACGCGCAAAAACATTGTAAACCGTTGTCATCGTCATTCCCATATCAGAGCAGAACGCCTCAAACTGCTGCTTCAAATCTGCGTCCATACGGATATTGATACTTGTACTCGCCATAATAGCAACTCCTTTCACTTTTATTGAAACCCGTTTTCTTTCACTGCCTGATTGTCTTTTTTATTATTACACCATTATGTATAAGCGTTATTATTGACACTTTAGTTGCATAGTGTTAAATAAGACATCGCTACAGAGGATCAAAGAATGAATCTGATCAGAAAAGCATACTGCAGGATATTCCAGAAGGCATTCCGCCTTGCGATTCCCCTCCTACCATACAGGAAGCCGGAAATACTCAACGGGCTTGCAGAGCTTCCCGGACTCTTCCTCGGGAAGGGAATAAGGAGCGTTCTGCTGGTTACCGACAAGGGAATCAGGGGAAGAGGCCTCACATCAGGTCTTGAGGGGATGCTCAGTGACAGCGGCATCAGATGCATAGTCTATGATGCGACGGTCGCGAATCCCACAACGAACAATGTGGAGGAAGCCGCAGAGCTTTTCAGAACGTCTGGATGCCAGGCGATCATAGGATTCGGAGGCGGATCATCCATCGATGCGGCGAAAGCTGTCGGCGCAAGGATAGCGTACCCCAGGAAGCCGCTCGAGAAGATGGAAGGCATACTCAAAGTGCTGAAGAGGATTCCCCTTCTGGTCGTAGTCCCAACTACTGCCGGCACCGGCAGCGAGACAACGCTGGCAGCGGTCATAGTTGACAGCAGGACAAGGCATAAGTATCCGATCAATTCATTCCCGCTGATTCCACGGTATGCGGTCCTTGATCCGGAAACCACACGCACCCTGCCTCCATCGCTCACAGCCTCGACAGGGCTCGATGCTCTCACACACGCTGTAGAGGCATACATCGGAGGATCAACAACGAAGGAGACGAGAAGAGCGGCAGAGGAAGCAGTCAGGCTCATCTTCCGCTCGCTCAGGGATGCCTATCATGATGGCAGCGACATGGAATCAAGGCGCAGCATGCTCAGGGCTGCGTTCCTTGCAGGCTCTGCATTCACCGTGTCGTATGTCGGCATGTGCATGCTGTAGCCCACTCGCTCGGAGGGAAATACAACGTACCCCACGGACTTGCGAATGCAGTCATCCTGCCATATGTGCTCGAAAGGTACGGAGAGAAGGCAGAGAAGAAGCTCGCGAAGCTTGCCGACGCAGCGGGAATAAGCGGCAGCAGCACGCACGATAAAGCCAGAGCATTCATCGATGCGATCAAGGCTATGGAGCGGGAGATGATGATCCCGGAGAAGCTTGACTGCATCAGGCGGAGCGACATACCTGAGCTCGCTCGCACTGCCGACAGGGAAGCGAACCCGCTCTATCCAGTGCCGGTGCTTATGGATGCGGCAGAGCTTGAGGCCATCTACTGCGATGTGATGGCCGAAGCTGTGGGAAGGAAAGCAACCACAGCCTGAAACGAACCCTTACTGGCAGACCGGATATCCGGATGGAATCCGGTCTGTTCTTCCTTTTCCGGATGACATAACCCCCATTCAGCCTCTACAATCATCAGGAGGTGGCCCGCGCGGCCTCCGGAAGGAGACTCATGAACAAGAAGACACTCAGAATAGCGGTAATAGCCATCGTCATACTCCTTATAGCTGCAGTATTCATCGCTAAGAGAGCGGGAACAGGCAGTCTTTCCGACATGCAGGATTCCATCGACAGCGCTGCTTCAGCGCTCCAGAGCGGCAGGGAGCCGCTGGAACTGACTGGATTCGATCCGTCGATGATAGCTGAAAGCAGCAAGCCGATGATACTCGTAATGGGTGAAAGCTGGTGCCAGCCTTGCCTCAGGATGATTCCGGATCTCACAGAGCTCCACAGGAACATCGATGACATCACGATACGCTACATAGATCTCGAGGAGAATCCCGCTGCAAAGGAATACTTCCCTATAAAAGTCACGCCTACAATCGCAGTCTATGGACCTGGCGGAGTGCCATACGATCCGCCTGAGGACCTCGGCATCAATTTCATGATGTATACATACCGCGAATCTGGAGAACATGCATTCACGATCCATGAAGGCTATCTCTACCGCGAGCAGCTCGATGCGCTGATAGAGGCTCTCCGCAATGCTTGATGGTATCCTCACAACGCTTTCTGAAGCCGTAGGATCAGCTGGATGGCTTTCCCCCGTCATCGCGCTTGCGGCAGGGCTCATCACCTCCATCACGCCATGCGCGCTCTCGCAGATTCCCCTTGTGCTCGGCTATGTAGGAAAGGAGGCATCTCCTGGAAAGGCCTTCAGGCTGTCGCTCGTCTATGCGGCAGGAACAGCTGTCACATTCACATCATTCGGCGTCGCAGCAGCGCTCCTGGGAACGCTCGTAGGCAATGCGGGAAGATGGTGGTACTTCGTTCTCGGCGCGATCATGGTGCTCATGGCGCTGCAGATGTGGGGAATCGTGAACCTCGTCCCATCGACATACCTCGCAGCAGCGAACAGAAGAAGAGGCTATATAGGCGCGCTTCTTGCCGGCATACTCGGAGGAATCTTCTCATCCCCATGCTCAACACCTGTCCTCGTAGCGCTTCTGACGATTGCAGGAGCCGAAGGAGAGGTTGTCAGAGGCGCTCTGCTCCTTCTGCTGTATTCCATCGGGTGCACAGCGCTCGCAGTGATCCTCGGCTCATCCCCTGCCCTGATCAGGAAGCTCGGAACGAAAAGCTCATTCCACATCCTCAGCAGCGTGCTGAATGCGGTACTCGGCATAGCAGTGCTCGCAATCGGGCTCTATATGTTCTATCTGGCGTTCTGAATTTCCTCGGGCTCGGCAAGCTCATCGAATGTATCGAGAACAACGGAGAGGAGGAACCTTATGATCTCATTCTCATCGTTGAGCCCCTGATACCCGCCAAAGCTCTCCTTCTCCCCATTTCCGTATAAGGAGACCCTTGGTTCACCATAGAACCCCTTTACCCCATACTCCTCCTGGAGTTCCCTCAGGGGAATTCCCAGCATCGGCGAAAGCGAGCGCAGATCATCGCGCTCTATGGAGACAGCGAATATATAGCTGCCATCCTTGTGCACAGTCATTGAATACGGTACAGCGATCATGACATCGTCGCCGGCAGTCTCCGCTCCGCGATGATATCTGATCTCAAGATCTCCGGCCCTGTAGCGTTTTACGACTGCAGAATCCTCCGATGGAATCGTCGGGAATGCCCCGCGTATGTCCTCTGCTTCATTTCTGTCTATGATCATACTCTCTCCAATAGATTCTCCACCGTGATATCCGAGAAATCCCCGGTGCCGCGGCGGAGGAAATCAGCGGCGACCGCCTCTCCTATCGTCTCTATGGAATCCTCGCCGGACACGCCATACAGCACGCTTATCACTTCCGGCAGCTTCATCTGGTCAAGAGGCTTCGCAGGCACATAGAGCGTGCGCTGTGCGTTCACAGCCATCACAAGACCGGCATCCTCAAGGTCAGAAAGGTACTTCGAAAGCCTTGCGGCGGGAACCGCCAGCTTGCGTATGATCTCCTTCTGTCCCATGGCACCGCCTCCGCGGCGGTATCTGTCAGCAATCAGCAGGAGCGCGTTGACAGCCTCGGATATCTGCCTCGACGGCGTCTCCGCATCCCCCATGATATAAGCCTTATCTGGACGGAACTGATGCACGAACGCGAGTTCTGCCGAGAAGAATACCGTGAACCATATGACGTAGAGATATAGGAGGAGGAGGAAAACAGATGCAAGCGAGCCATAGATGACGGAGTAGCTCACCATCGCGGATGATACGGTGCTGAAGACAGCGGTTGCGACCATCAGCGAGATGATGCACGTAGTGGCACCGACAGCGGCGGAAGCGAAACGGATCCTGGCATTAGGCACGGCCTCGTAGAGTATGAAGAGGAATACCCAGCCGACAAGGAAGATTATAGCCGTATAGAGCAGGCTGCTGCCTCCCTCCGTCCCGATTGCGATATTCCTGAGCGTCGTTCCCACCCTGCTCTGTATGGCGAATACCGCTACGACGATGAATGCGCCCAGGATCAGGAATGTGAGGAATGTCGTGAACCGTCTGACGGTTCCGCTGGATGCCTTCGTGCGGAAGATGCGGTTTATCGAGATGTAGATCTTGTTTACGAGAAGGATGCCCGTGAAGATGAATGAGATGAGTCCGATGACACCGAGGCTCAGGGCATTCGATGAGAACTGCTCGAGATACGACATCAGCTCATAGCCGGCAGAGGCACCGAATGTATCCACCGCAATCATGCTGAGGAGATCCTTGAATGGCTGAAGCACACCGAATGCGGAGAGGAAGGCGAAGAGGAATGTGAGGCATGGGATGATGGCGGTGAGCGTTGAGTAGACCATTCCGGATGCCATGATGGGGATGCTGTCACGCCCTATTCCCCTGAATGCGAGCGCCAGCGTACCTGCATAGCTGATCCACCAGTGCCCTATGCGGGAGATGATCCCGCCCTTAGCATTTTCCTGCATTTTCTTCCTTTATGACAGAGAGGATGAAATCGGAAATGGTCTTCATGACCTCATCCCTATCCTTCTCATTCAGTATCTCATGCCTGTCACCCTCGAACAGCTTCAGACGCACATCCCTGATTCCGGCATCCCTGTAGAGTTTTGCGACCTTCCTGACTCCGCGGCCGTAATCGCCGACGGGATCCTCGCTGCCGGAGATGATCAGCATCGGTATATCCTTGCGGATGCGTGCGGCAAGATTCCTGTCATTTGCCCGGAACGATCCTTCGATGAGATCAGCATAGAACTGGGAAGAGCAGATGAAGCCGCACAGCGGATCACGGCTGTACTTCTCACGCTCATTTTCATCGCGCGTGAGCCAGATTGTCTCGTCGCTGCTTCCGAAATGCCTGGAGAAGCCTCCGAATGCGAGCTTGTGCATATCCTGATCAGGCATCTTCGAGCCGCGCTTCCTGGCATGGATCTCAGCAATCTTCTTCCCTGCCCGGCCAATCAGCCCCTGGGAGGCCCCTGTACCGCAGATCACCACGGCATCGTAGGCATCGGAATGAAGGGAAAGGCATGTCCTTGCAACGAATGAGCCCATTGAATGCCCGAAGAGGATGTGCGGGACCCCGGGGTAATCAGAGGCGATGCGCTTGTCTATGGACCAGGCATCATCGGCAACCTTATCCCAGCCGCCAGCCTCCGCGAACCAGCCCTTCTCATCCTCAGCCTTCGTGAAACCATGCCCTCTGTGGTCCTGGGCATAGACAGTGAGGCCGAAACCGTTGAGATACTCGGCGAATTCCCTGTAGCGCAGGCTGTGCTCTGCCATGCCATGATTGATATGCACTGTTGCTATGGTATTCTCCGCACGCCAGATGCGGAGGAAGAGGCGGTGACCGTCCTCGGCTATAAGGTATCGCTCCTCCATTCGTTGACTCCTTATCAGAAAAATAGCCAGTAAGATGAAGTATGGCAACCACTGCATTGCAGACATTTGCCCTAAGCTGTAATCTTCAGCCATGCATCTGATAGTTTCGGATATTCATGGCTCAGATGAAGGCATGGAGCTCGTCTCCGCTGCCGCCAGGCATTTCAGGACCGATGGCATCATAAGCGCCGGCGATCAGTGTCCGGATCCTCTGCACGCTGCATTCTATTCATCGCTCATTGCAGTGAGGGGCAACTGCGACAGGTTCTATGAATATGGCAGCCTGCCTTTCCCTCCTGTCTCAAGGGAGCTTCAGCTCTATGGGCACAGAGTCATCATAACCCACGGAGACAGGCTGTCCCCTGATGATTTCGATCTCAGGAGCGGGGATATATTCATCTCAGGCCACACGCACGTGCCGATGCTCAGTCAGGAAGAAGGTGTCGTATTCTGCAATCCGGGGTCCCCGTCACGTCCGCGTTCATCATCCGGGCCGACAGCCGCGCTGCTCTCGGAAGATGGCCTTCTTCTCTTCTCTCTTATGGACTTCAGCACCATCAGGGCAATACGCTTCTCACGCTCATAGCATCCGGCAGAGCGCTGCGCTGATACAGTCGCACCATCGCCGAATGAGCTTCTGGGATCCCTCATGAAATGCTCAGGCAGGCTCAGGCGGCCATCGGAAAGCTCTTCGATATATCCCATTCCTTCGCTTAGCAGATCCAGGCCTCTGAGACCATATGCACGGAAGAGAAGCGCGGCTATGCGCAGCAATGGCGTAAAACGGAAGATGATGCCAGGAAGCCTACCCCACCACTCCGTGACAGCTCCCATCGGCGAGAATCCTCGTGAGATGAGAGCGTATCTGTAAGCAGTCTCATATAGAGCCATCACAGCTCCGGATCCATCGGAAAGCGGTCTGGGAGGGAGAAGCAAGGAGGCGGGCAGTTCCTCCTCCAGGCCGAGGAGGCCGAGCACAGCACCGGCTTTATCCCCCCTTATGTCCGTAATGAACGGAAGGCCGTTTCCCATGGCTATAGCATCGGGAAAATCCTTCAGGCCTCCCGAGAGTCTTTCCCCAAGCCCGCGCCCGCTTCCGATGAGGTGGATTACCCTGACATACTCATCCACCCCCTTCCCTCTGAATGCAGGGAGCGTGTAATCATCTCCGGGAAGAGTGCGCAGATACGCAAGAAGCGCTCCGGTATCAGCCGCCGCAAGCCCTTCCTCCCGTACGGCATCGGCTATCTTCCTCACATTACCGATCGAATAGAAACCGAGATTGGCGCCGAGTGCAGCAGATTCCTTCCATGTCGGGAGCATCCTGTTGTCGCGGGTACGTCTGCCGCATGAGAAATGGCACTCCTGACATGATACCGGATAGACCCCGTATTCATCGGCTGCTGCTTTCCCATCGAGGAAGGAAGCCCTGGGATCCGTACGCTCCGTATAGTACTCGACAGGAAGCCAGCCAAGACGGAGCGAGGCATCGATGAATACCCCGCCGCCCTCTTTGCGGATCCTTCTTGCAATGCTGTTCTTCTCCTGCCGTCTGAGAACCCTTCCCTCACGCTTGCTGCTCCTTATGCTGTCCTTGCGCATGAAGCCAGGGAACATGATTCCCTTGATGTTCTTCCAGCCGAAGAGGCATCCGAGACCTTTCGAGAGAGCCTCAGCTCCTCCGGACTGGACAGCAGCATAATGGACGCCATTCTCTCCCGCGCGGCCGATGGAAAGAAAAACATCGGTTATATTCCTTCTGGCTGCGTTCTCGAAACTCTCCGAGGGCATGCCCCTGAACGCTTCGGCATTGACACGCTCAGCACCATCGGCGGAGATGCTGAGCATCTGGAGCTTCCTTGCACGGCCGATTATGACTATGGCCTCATAGCCGAGCCGGTACATGGAGTATCCGGGGGCGAATGGAGAGGAAGCCATCGCGATCTTTCCTGTTACCGGGGAGCGGAAGACGGCAGTGAAGAATGCGCAGCCAGGGAATCCAACGGCATCGGCGGAAGGCGCCGTAAGCACGATCGGGGAGGCTTGCTCATACTCATGGTACAGACTGAACGAAAGAGCGAGGCCGCTCCTGCCATCGGCTTCAAGTCTTTCCGTCTCTTCCCTTTCCAGATTGATCACCAGCACAGACATATACGCTATTATATTCCTTCAGCCACCCGATTAGGAATACACTGCAGTATCATGACAGCAATGGAGTGGGAAGCTTTCTGCAGAAGAAGGGAGAGATCGCCATTCAGGATGAAGTTCCATCTCTCCCGGAAGGATATCGCGTACATAGAGGAGAAAGGCATGGATACGATCTCACGCCATGCCTATGATTTCATCGGCAAGCGCCTTGCACCGGCCTTCCCGGATAATGATGGGAAGCAGACCCCGATGAGAGGCCATCCCGTATTCACAGCGCAGCATGCGACAGGCTGCTGCTGCCGCTCATGTCTGATGAAATGGCATGGCATACCGTCAGGCAGGGAGCTGACTGACACAGAGAAGGAATATGTGCATGATGTGCTGATGCGATGGATTGCTGATGAATGCGCCCATTCCAGGTAAAATCGTATGGTATCATAATGGGCAATGAAAGAACTGGTACTTACTGTAGAGGGAAAGAGAATCACAGCAGCTCCGGGAACGAAGCTTGCTGGCATCATAGGGAACGGGAATGAAAAGGATTACCGCTCCGATCCGGTGGTTGCAGCGAAGGTCAACGGCACGCTCATGTCGCTCTCTGAGGTGATCAGAGGCAATGCTGTCATAGAGCCGGTGCACCTGCTCTCTCCTTTCGGGAAGCGCGTCTACCGCAAGAGCCTCTGCTTCCTTCTCTCATATGCGTCCGCACTCATAGCACCCGAGCGCTGCCTCATCATCGGCCACAGCCTCGGCGATGGCTACTACTTCAGGTACAGGGACGGAGGACGGCCGGATACCGCCCGTCTCAGAGAAGTGATGGAAGAAGCAGTACGTGACGATCTTCCCATAGACCTTGCTGAGCTCACGCAGGATGAAGCGATAGCGTATGCTGCATCGCACGGACTCGATGAGACCGTATCCCTGCTCAGCACTTCGAACAGCAGTTCATATATCTTCGCGAAGCTGGGAAGCTGCCTCGAGATGTACTATGAACCGCTTCTGCCATCTGCAGGGTATCTCGGGCTCTGGGAGCTCAGGGAGCATGAGGATGGCCTTCTGCTCCGCTACCCCCAGAGCAGGAACCCGATGTCGATAATGGAATTCACGGATAACCCGCTCCTGTTCTCCGTATTCAGGGAGAACAAGAGATATGCGGAGATCCTCGGCATCGGTTCGATGGGGGAACTGAACAGAAAGGTACAGGATTCCAGCATCAGCAGGACCGTGCTCCTCTCCGAGGCACTCCAGCGGAGGCGTATCTCAGACATCTCAAGGATGATCAGAACGAGGGGTACGGTGAAGGCTGTATTCGTGGCAGGCCCGTCATCATCTGGCAAGACGACATTCTCCCTCAGGCTTTCCGATGAGCTCAGGGTCGATGGATACCGTCCTGTAAAGATATCGCTCGACGACTATTATCTGCCGACGGATAAGGTTCCGCTCGATGAATACGGCGAACGTGACTACGAAGTGCTGGAGGCTCTTGATCTTGATCTCTTCAGGAAGCAGCTTGCATCGCTGATCGCAGGCGATGAGGTGCATCTGGCATCATTCTCATTCAGGACGAGGACGACAGAGTTCAGGGAGGAAGGCACGCGGATGGATGAGCGCTCGATACTCATCATCGAAGGCATACACGGCCTCAACCCGGCTCTTATTCCAGGCATACCTCACAGCGATGTCTTCAGGGTATATATCTCAGCGCTTACGCAGGTCAATCTCGACACGCGTTCAAGGATAAGCACGACGGACAACAGGATACTGAGGAGGATGGTAAGGGACAACCGCACAAGAGGATTCGATGCAGTGGAGACTCTCTCCAGATGGCCTTCGGTCGAACGTGGCGAGAAGAATCACATCTTCCCTTTCCAGAACAATGCTGATGTCATGATAAACAGCTCGCTTGAATACGAGCTCGGGGTGCTTAAACCTTATGCAGAGCCTCTGCTGATGTCCGTTCCCAAGAGCGCGGGTGATGCATATACGACGGCACGGAGACTGCTGGAGTTCCTCAGCTACGTCTTCCCGATTCCCTCGGAGCTCGTCCCCGGAGATTCGCTTCTCAGGGAATTCATCGGTGGATCGGTATACCACGCTACCTAGCGCTTCCGGTAATATATACGGTGTGGGACTCTATGAGGATATCAGGGTAGCGCTGGATCATGTTCATCATCCTCAGCGCCGGCCCTGACGGTTCATTATGCCCGCTCTCCCACGCCTCAACCGTCTTCGAGGATACTCCCAGAAGCTCCGCGAAGAGGCTGACGGAGAGATGCAGGCGCAGCCTGAGCGTCCTTATCTCATCCTTGGTATACGGACGCAGCGGCTCGATTCTGATATATCTGCTGCGCTTCGTGAGAACGCCGTTCTTCCTTGGAAAGAGCGCGTCCTTCACTTCCTCGAGGTATACGCTGATCATTTACCGTATATGTGGAGGCACTCGTTGAGCTCCTCCATGATCCTCTCGCGGCACTTGCCGCATGCGGTTGCGCAGCCGGTCTCCTTCTGGAGCTCCTCGAAGGTGCTGACCTTGCTGCTCTTCACCAGCTCCTCGATCATATGGTCGGTAACGCCCTTGCATTCGCAGATGATCCTGGCTGTCGACCCCTTGTAGGGATTATCCATGCCATTCTTCTCCAGATAGTCATCGATAGCTGCCCTGAGAGCCTTGTCACCGAGCACTGAGCAGTGGAACTTATGCTCAGGAAGCCCGCCGAGGGCATCTGTGATCATCGAAGGCGTCAGATGGTACGCCTCCTCAAGCGTCATCCCGATAGCCATCTCGCTCATCATCGATGTTGAGGCAATCGCGGAGGCGCAGCCATAGGTGAGCCATCTGAGATCCGTTATCCTCCCATCAGAAACCTTTATGCCGACACGCATCTGGTCGCCGCATGCAAGCGAGCCGACCTCGCCAACCCCATCGGGAACGAAATCCTCTCCCTCCTTCCAGAGGTTGCGTGGATTTATGAAATGATCCTTGACCGTATCCGTATAGACCCACTGGGCCATGAAGCTCTCTGCCATATCAAACCTTCCTTGTGCTCATGGAGCGTACCTTCTCAATGATGGGAGGAAGCTTCTCAAGCACGTAATCGACATCATCCATCGTATTGTAGCGTCCGAACGAGAATCTGATCGAACCATGCGCAAGCTCCACATCCAGCCCTGCCGCGAGGAGCACGTAGCTCGGTTCAAGCGAACCGGTCGCGCATGCTGATCCCGTAGAAACCTCGATGCCCTCGAGATCGAGATAGAGGAGTATGGATTCCCCTTCTGCCGAAGGGAACGACATATTGAGCGTTCCAGGAAGGCAGAGCGACTCATCATTCGAGCCGTTCACGACCACATCGGGAATCCGGGTCTCAATGCCACGTCTGAGAGCCTCTCTCATCTGCCACAGCATCCTGTGCTCTTCCTCGAGATTCTCCCTGGCGAGCTCTGCAGCCTTCCCGATGCCGTAGATTGCCTGATTGTTATAGGTTCCGGCTCTCATTCCCTTCTCCTGATGGCCACCATGGACAAAGGGATAAAGAGGCACGCCATGCTTCGCATACAGCACCCCCACGCCTTTGGGACCGTAGAATTTGTGGCCTGACAGCGAGAGATAATCTGCCCCGATATCCTCCACGGATACAGGAATCTTGCCGATAGCCTGAGTGGCATCGGTGTGGAAGTATGCGCCATGCTCATGCGCGATCCGCGCTGCTTCCTTCACCGGCTGTATCGTACCCGACTCATTGTTGCCGGTCATCACTGAGACAAGCGCGACATCATCCCCCATCATGCTCTCGAGCACATCCAGCCTCAGGCGTCCGATGCTGTCGACAGGACACTGATCCACATGGTAGCCCTTCGATACGAAGTACTTTGCCGTCTCTATCGTTGCGGGATGCTCTACCGTGGATATGATGATCCTGTTCCGGCTGTCCCCGGCATCCGCCCTGTCGCGGAAGATATTGAGGACCATGTTGTTGCTTTCCGATGCACCGGATGTGAAATAGACATCATCAGCATCAGAGCTGAGGAGCTTCGCTATTTCAGACCGGGCCCATTCTATTCCGGCAGCAGCTTGCCTGCCGAGCGTATGCATGCTTGAGGCATTGCCATAAAGCTCATCGCAGGAATGCATGAACGCAATGACTTCATCCGCCATTCTCGTCGTGCCGTTGTTATCGAGATAAACATATCTCATACCTGCATTCCTCCATTTCCGGCTTTAAGGTACCTACCCCATGGGAGTCCGTCAAGATGGTCTATCTGATAGGGTGTCTGCAAGCACCATCCCAAGCGGTCTGCAGAAGCGTATGTGATGGCGTTCTGCCCACCTGATATAAGCGCAGGACGGAGGCAGTGAGCGGCTGAATGCGGCTTTGAGCGGGGTTACGCGCTCGCATCTCGGACACTTCCGGAAACGGTCCTCATAGACGGTGCAGAGATGTGTATTCCTGTCATAGAAACTGCATGGCTCAGATAAATCTATCTCAAGGACATCGGGATATATCGTCTTCTCATGGCAGCAGAGCCCGCACCTTGAGCAGATATCATCCCATTTCATAGCGCTCTGAAATCCTCCATGGCTGACGAAAGCGCCGGAAGCGTCTCTATGATGGAGACTGCGGCCTTTCCGGAACGGCAGATCTCATGATCGGCTCTGTATTTCGATGCAGATGGATGGAATTCAAGATCCGCCGACTCGATTTCGAGGATGCGTACAGGACCATCGGTCTCCCTCACGGCGATGCTGTCGCTGTATGTTATCCCGCCTACCCCTCCGAGCTCGTAGCCTCCATCGAAGTTACCCGGCACATTGATATTCATGAACGTGCCGCCGGGAATCGAGGCAAGGAGCGAATCGAGATGATCGGCAGCAAATGATGCGGCAGCTCTGTAAAGCGCTTCATCCGCTTTGGCTGACGCGGAGAGCGCAATGGCCTTGATTCCATAGAACGCCGCCTGGCGCGCTGCCGCGCAGGTACCGGAATAGATTATATCGGTCGAAAGATTGTAGCCCCTGTTTATACCTGAGATGACAGCATCGAAGGCAACGGGGAAGAGCGAGCAGCGATGGCTGTAGATGATGCAGTCCGCAGGCGTTCCCGAGACATGGAAATGGCGCGGGGCATACTCTGTGACCGCCACCCTTCCGCTTATGGTCATCGAATGGGACTTGCCACTCTGCTGGCTGTCCGGTGCTGAGACATATACTTCATGCCCATACTCGCAAAGGACCTCCTCGAGGATCCTTATCCCTTCCGCTCTGTAGCCATCATCATTAGATAAGAGGATATTCATCTTCTGGTATGATCCTTATCGAACCGGACGGGATGTATTCCCTCATGACCGGTCTAAAGCCGAATATGCGCTCATATTCCTCAAGCTTCTCCCGGTACTCCTCCACGCTGCCGCTTGCGATGAGCGCAACGAGCGTTCCGGTAATACCTACTGAGATCTCGGTCACGCCCAGTACGCCGCTGACCTCCGAGCCGCGCTTGACCAGCCAGTCAACCTCGGGCGAAGTGAGCCCCGCCAGATG
>CALXKY010000014.1 GCA_944389055.1 uncultured Spirochaetaceae bacterium
ATGGCATCAAGATATATCCTCCGCTTGGATTCAAGCCATGGCCCGATGATGCCCAGACGCTCGAAAAGCATCGCCTGCTCTATGCTTTCTGCGAAAAGCACAGAGTCCCGATCATCACGCATTGCGATGACCAGGGCTTCCGCGGCATCGCGGCAGAGGAAGCATGGAAGCTTACTGATCCGGCGTCATGGAGGCCGGTGCTGGAGAATTATCCTGAGCTCATAATAGACTTCGCTCATTTCGGGAAGCAGTACTCGATAACCTCGCGAAGCAATATACAGAGCATTGCAGCACGGCTGCGGCATCATCCTGACAGCCCATGGTTCATGTCGATCATCTCCCTCATGCAGGAATATGATGGAGTATATGCCGATCTCTCATTCTCCGGCTGCACGCCTGATTTCTATGCGGGGCTGGTGTCATTCATCAGGGAGCAGAAGGAGACGGCAAGGGAAAGGATAATGGACAGGATCCTCTTCGGGTCGGATTTCTCCGTGAATCTCCTGAAGATCGAGTCATATACTGAATATTTCTCCATCTTCGAGGATTCGCCATTCACAGATGAGGAGATAGAGAGAATCGGTGAGAGGAATATGCTGCGCTTCCTCGGTCTCTCAGCGCCTTCTTCTCCACTCTGAGGGAGAGCAGCCATACACCTCTCTGAAGGAGCGGGAAAAATGCGAAAGGCTCTCGAATCCGGACCTGTATGCGACCTCGGATATCTGAAGCTCCGGATCAGCAAGAAGCTTGAGGCTTTCAGACAGCCTGTATGATATCAGATACTGCACAGGCGATGTCCCTAGAGCCTTCCTGAACGAACGCAGGCACTCACGCTCGGATATATTCCCTGCCGCTGCGATATCGGAAAGCGTGATGCGCGAGCTGTAATGTTCCTTGATGAATGTGATGATGGATAGGATGCGGGCATTGGAGAATGCCCTGTCCGGCATGCCTGATCCCTCTGTCTCATTGAGTATGGCTAACATCACAGCAGAGATCAGGTCACGCGCTTCCAGCTCATAGCATGGCCCTTCTTCAGCAAGGACGGAGAAGGCTTTCTCCGCATTCCCGGCTGCCGCAGGAGAAAGCGACACAGCACAGCCCAGAGACATGAGGCGCTCTGAGTATTTCCTGTAGACAACGCTTTCCGTATCCCCCCAGATGACCGATAGAGGGAATGAAACGGAATGGATCAATGCGCTGCCGTCAGCTGCTATTATCGATGATATCGTGCGCGGAGGGATGAACACGCCCTCCCCTTCGCGCAGCGTGAAAGCCTGGAACCCATCGGGAGCGAGAACACGCACAGAAGAGGCGGATGCCACGACAAGCTCCGCCTCATCCGAGAAATCCCAGGATTTGCCGCTTATCTCATCCAGATACTCCTCGTGAGCTCTCATACCATGGCCAAGCATACATTCTGGATACCACCGGAGGCGCTATTCTTCAAGCAGCATGGCATATTCTCCTGCCATATTGATGAGAATGTCGTTTTACATCATATCCTGGTCGAGAAGATTATGGGCATAAACGATGCATGGTGCTAAACTGCGGCCATGTTCTCGCTTCTGCTTCTCACGGTAATCTATCTTGCGTTCATATCCCTCGGGCTTCCTGATTCCATGCTTGGTGCCACATGGCCGATGATGTACCAGGAACTCGGCGTTCCTGTATCATACGCGGGAATCATATCGGCAGTCGTGTGCATCGGAACAACGGTCTCGAGCCTGCTGTACGCCAAGGCATCGGCAAAGATATCCACATGGAGCATCACTGCAGTATCGGTTGCGCTCACGGCCTCGTCGCTCCTTGCCTACAGCCAGATACATTCATTTCCCGTCTTCATAGCCGCAGCGCTTGTGCTGGGAATCGGAGCAGGAGCTGTCGATGCGGGGCTGAACAACTATGTCGCGCTTCATTACAGGGCGCGTGCCATGAATTTCCTCCACGCATTCTGGGGAGTCGGGACGCTTGTCGGACCGTTCCTCCTTTCGTATTTCTTCGCACATGGATTCTCATGGAGATATGGTTACATCACGATAGGAAGCCTGCAGGCAGCGATCTGCATCATCATACTCCTCTCCCGCAATCTCTGGAGGAAAGCCGGTGAAAGCACGATAACCTCCAGCGGGGAGAAACCTGAAATCAAAGAGAATGCTTCGCTCTCGGCAGCTCTGAAGCAGCCCGGTGCGAAAGCCGCGATGCTCGGATTCTTCTCGTACTGTGCATTCGAGCAGACATCGATGCTCTGGGTATCCACATACCTTGTAAGCTCCAAAGGCTTCTCCGAAGGCTCAGCAGCCGCTGCTGCCGGACTGCTGTTCTGGGGCATCACCACCGGACGCATCGTCTCAGGACTCCTTGCCGACAGAGTCGGGGCAAAGCGCATGATAACAGCCGCCCAGATATCCATCGCCATCGGCACTGTGCTTGTCGCAATCGTAACGGGAGGAGCCGCTGCCGGAGCTTCGCTCTTCTTCCTCGGTATGGGATTCGGCCCGATCTATCCGATGATGCTGCATCAGACACCTGAGTATTTCGGAGCAGAGTACTCATCAAGGATCATGGGACTCGAGATGGCTTCAGCATACGTCGGAGTCGCTATCCTCCCTGCCCTCTTCGGCATCATCGGAAGAAGCATCTCGATGTCGGTCTATCCCCTCTACATCCTCATCCTCCTTGCGCTCAATGTCGCAGCGACGGAGACAAAGAAGAGAGTCTGCAGAAAAGGAATGTGAAGCATCATCAGAAAAGAACAAGCAGGTTATTTCCCAGCTGAACCCGGAATCTGTCAGATGAAACTACAAATCTGAATGAAATCTTTAGTTTCAGACTACAGATGCAAGCAGAAATTGTAGTTTGAAACTACAAACTGCCATTCTGTAGTATATTTCAGCAAAAATTTACGATAGATAGACTCAATTCATGTTATTCACGAGACAAGAATATCCCTGCCATCAGAAGGACAGCAGGGATATTCAGAGATATAAGGAAAGAATCACTTGCCGATTGCAATCATATGGGACGCCCAGCGAGGCTTTCTGTCAGCAACTGAACTGAAATCAACCTGATAAGAACTACTGGTAAGCTCATAATTCTCGATCTGGATCGGATTCCCTGCTTTCTCGTCTTCAGCCGTATTGTTTATGCACTTCGCAAGGGACACTTCTCCTGAATGGTCCCCGTTTACTTCGATGACAACCGGAGCTTCAATCGAATCAAACTTGCCAGCATCATCGGAATAATACGCAAAGAAATAATCTTTCGAATCAAGATATCTGCCTTTCATCTCCGTGTTCTCGACTTTATAAGGACCTCGGTACATTGAAGCATGGATCCAGACAGGTGCACCGGATTCACCCGTATCAATCTTGCTGTTCTGAAGCGTAATACCAGTTGAATTCCTCATGAATACGCCATTGCAAAGGGCATGGGTCGTTTTGATATCTCCATTATCATGTATATACAGCTCATCAAGAAGAAGCCCCTTTGCCTCATTACCCACAATATCAGTAACTTCTACATCTGATTTGCAATACCAATCATTCTTAACCCTGACATATGTTACATAGACAGCATCTCTCGTTGTCTTAGTAATCTCTACGTTGCGGACAACGATTCCATCTGTTGTCGATATTGTTGCTGGCTGCGTTTCGCCATCAGGGAGAGGATCTATGAAAAGACCAAAAACCGGTGTATAATTCAATTCATAGCTTGATTCTGTGTCAGCAGTATTTGTGTCAGCAGTATTATAACCATTGGCAACTGCACCTGCAGCTTTTGCTTTGTCGAGATCACCGACTATCTTCACATTCTCAAGCGTTACACCATCACTGTAGATATTCACTCCGCCAAGCCAAGAGTGCCTTGCAAGATCAGAAAATGAATCTGTTTCAAACAGCTGCCCGCTGTAATCAAGAACACTTGCTCTGTCCGAACCATCCATTGCGCCAACGATTTTTAGCGGCTTATTGATCACAAGCGGCTCTGTAAGCTTATATACAGCAGCTTCGAGATTGATTGTATTCCCAGCCTCAGCCTCATCAATCAGTTTCTGAAGTTCACTTCCAGCAATTTCTTTGGTACCATCCGATTCTACCGCAGGATCGCATGAAACGAATCCAAAAAGGAGAAGAGCCATCATTGCAATTGATATGAATTTTCTCATTCCGAAAACCCTCCACTGCCGAAAGTCTACCCCCCCGGTTTATTTTTTTCAAGGATTTTCTTTTCTCTAGTATAGAAATGGGGCTGTTAATCAGCCCCGGAAATCAAGAAAGCATAACAGAAAGAATCTTCTTATCGGTATCCCTCATTCCTTCCCGTGCTATGTAGCCACCAGCTCCAACAGTCTCGTCGGCATCAGCTTTGATGATACCGTCACCATCGGCATAGCAATCACCTATCATAGCCATCTGATGAGCAATCATGGCAGCGTCGAGTGCAACAGCAATCTTGCCAGCGCAAGAAGACTTGGCTCCATCGCAGATCATACCGGAAACGGTTGCGATAGTGTTCATAACCGTCATCTTGATCTGATCGCGGCTTCCTCCATCGAGATATGTCATAGCAGCTCCGGAACCAGCAGCGGCACATACTGCACCACAGTACGCTGAAAGCCTGCCGATCTTCGTCTTCTGATAGATGGCAATCAGATTGCTTATCGCAAGCGCACGCAGCAGCTGCTCCCTGCTGCAGCTTTTTTCCTCTGCATATGCAATCACGGGGACGGAGGCAGTAATACCCTGATTGCCGCTTCCGCTGTTTATCACAACAGGCAGGCTGCACCCATTCATCCTTGCATCTGAACCTGCAGCAGCAAGTCCCTGGATATGCATTCCTGAGGAATCAAGGATCCTGCCGATTCCCGCGCCCCACGATGACGAGAGACCTTCGCGGCAGATGCGGATATTGTTCTCAATCTGAGGCCTGAAGACATCATCAAGCTCCACGGGATCTGCAGACTCTGCAAAATCGACTATGGAATCGATGCTGAATCCATCATTCATCACTTCTCCGGCAGCTGACTGTTCTGTCTCCTGGCTGATGATGCTCTTTCCATCAAGCATCATAGATACGATATTCGTATGGCAGTCTCGGATTTCAGTCACAGCAATATGCTCACGTCCCTGCATGGTTATCACGAAATCAAGCGTAGAGCGGCTTTCAAGGAGCTCCGTCTTTATCATTCCAGAATCGACAATCTCCTTGATTGTCTTTACATCTTCCTGATGAAGAGAATTAAGAAGCTCAAGCTTAGCATCCGGTGTATGCGATACCATTCCAGCGGCAATTGCTGCTGGAATGCCACGCATTCCACCCGTATTCGGAACGACAACGCTTTTTACATTCTTGATTATATTTGCACAGCATGCAGCAGTAATGGATACTGGTTCCTCACCAAGCAGCTTCCGGCACTGCGCGGCTCCATAAGCCAGGGCTATCGGCTCAGTGCAGCCAAGGGCAAGTATAAGCTCGTCTCTGAGTATTCTTAAATAATCCAGCATAGCTGGTCCTCACCTGTAATTCTCGAGCGCCCTGACAGCGGCCCTGACCTTGGAGAGATCCTGATCGGTGCGCAGGGTACAATCAGCACCGAGAATGCAGCTATCAGTGCCGAATGAATCAAGGATGGAATGGACAGTCTTCTCGATTTCCTCATCACTGCCATCAGCAAGGACACCGCTTCTGTTAGGAAGTCCGCCCATCACTGCACAGCCGCTGAATAGCTTCCTGCCAGCTTCAAGGGAGAAAGGAGCCTCATAGACACCCCAGTTAACAGCATCCGCATGCTTTCCATATCCTTCATAGCGAGACATATCCAGCCTGTCTTTGCAGATATGGAGGAAACAGTACATGCCGCACTTCCTTATCTCATCCATGATCATCAGGTCATAAGGCTTTATGAACTCGCAGAATTCCTCATCACTGAAATATCTGTATTCTGCACCGAGAGCAGCATAGAAAACGGAATCAACACCAGCTTCCGCATATCCATGCACGAAAAGGATGAGAGCTTCTGCAACGCGATCGAAAGCTGCTTTTACAGTATCCCTGTCCCGCCTGAGGCTTTCAAGCTGGAGAAGCCTAGCCTCCTCGTAAGGTATGCCGCTTTTCTCTATCGGATGAAGTGCGGAAGCGCATATCCCATGCAGAGTCCCCATCGTAAACCCATGGCCATCCGAGGCATCAAGGATTCTCTTGGTGAAATCAATCTGCGTTCTGATGAAGCCAGAATCCTTGCTGAATGGTCCGACTGACTTGTATGCTTCAGGGAACGTGCATCCCGGATAAGGAACTGGAACAAGGTTCTCATTCATTATCTTATACACATCTGCTCCGGAATCCCTGAAGAAATCAATATGAGCCTTCACACCAGCCTCTCCGCTGTTCCTGTCCTCAGGAAAATGAAGGGAAAAACAGGCGGGAACACGATCAGGCTTCTCACCTTTCAGCACAGCCAGTACACGTTCTCTTTTATCCATATCACCAATCCTCCTTTTGATACTACCTTTAATATTATCAATGGTAATATCAGTATTGGTTGCAAAGGCATTTTTGTCAAATTTTTTCTTCACTGCTGACATGACCGATGCTATCATCTGAGGCATGAGATACCTGAGTCTGCCTGAAGTAGGAAATGTTTCAAGAGTCGCGCTGGGAACAGCGCATTATGGACGTGAAATACCCGAGGAAACTGCCTTCGAGGAGATGGATGCATTCCTTGAATGCGGAGGCAATCTGATAGACACTGCGCATTTCTATGGGCAGACCGAGGATGGCGGTCCATCCATGACAGAAATCACGATCGGTAAATGGCTCAATGCAGATAAGCGCAGGAAGATCGTGCTTGCGACAAAAGGCGGATTCCCGCACATCGGGCATAAGGACAGGCCCCGCCTTGACAGGGATTCGCTGCTATATGATATGAAAGCCTCACTTGATCATCTCGGGACTGCTCCGGATATCTACTTCCTGCACAGGGATGATCCTGCAGCCGAAGTCGGCCCGATGATAGAAACGCTGAATTTCTTCGTGGAATCAGGCTGGACAAAGCTCATCGGAGCCTCAAACTGGTCCGAGCAGAGGATTGAGGAAGCCAATTCATATGCCTCCTCTCACGGAATGAAAGGATTCACGATATCGCAGCTTCAGTTCTCGCTGCACAAGGCAACGAAGAAGATGCTCGATGATGAGACGATAGAAATACTCGGGACTTCTTCTTCCTTATCATGGTATGAAAGGAATGATTTCCCATTCATGGCATATTCCCCTCTGATGAAGGGACTGTTCCAGAAGATCCTGGATGGCAGAGATGATTCAGTCAGCGATGATATGAGAGCAAGATATATAGATGAAGTGAATAATAAAAGAATTGCCAGAGCTGCTGAGATATGCAGGAAGAACGGACTGACGCCATCGGAGCTGATGTTCGCCTATATCCTGTCGCAGAAAGCTCCGTCAATTGCGATCGCAGCATCGACAAAGCCCGAGCATATCAGGCAGATGGCAATGACTTCTGAGATCATACTGTCACAGGAGGATATCGATTATCTCACGGGCGGAGAGAATATATGAGGGTGCCTTCCGGCACCCCTGCATATTTCCGTAAGGCCTGATCACCAGCCAAGGAATCCGCCATCGACAGGAAGCATCACGCCTGTCACATATCCGGCTTCCTCGGAAGCGAGGAATACGCTTGCTGCCTTGATATCATCCGCAACGCCCCAGCGCCCGACAGGGATCCTGGCAAGAAGATGCCCGCTTCTTGAAAGATCAGCGCAGTATTCCTTGTTCATATCGGTATTCATATATCCAGGAGCGATGCAGTTTACCGTGACATTATGCTTCGCCCATTCATTGGACATGGCTTTTGTCATCTGCACAACGCCGCCCTTTGCGGCTGCATAGCCCAGGGACATCCTTCCTCCGATTACCGACAGAAGAGATGCCATATTGATTATTCTCCCGTAGTTCTGCTTGATCATCAGGTTTCCTGCAAGCTGCGAAAGAAGGAATACAGCGTCATAGTTGACTTTCCTGATCAGATCGAAATCCTCTTCAGTGAAATCAGAGCACGTATGGTTCCTGTTGATTCCTGCGTTGTTGAAAAGGATATCAAGGCGTCCGCCAAGGAGCTCGACAGACTCATTGAAAGCCCTCTTGAGCTGATCCCTGTCAGACAGGTCTGCCACGACACCATGCACCGGCGCCTTTCCATCGGAAGCGATCTCCTTAGCCACATCCATGACTTTATCCGATGTAGCAATGATCACGACCTCTGCACCCATTTCATGGTATGCTTCGGCAATCGATCTTCCCATGCCCCTGCTGCCGCCGGTAACAAGAGCCTTCTTTCCCGTCAAATCAAACATAATAGCATCCTCCTTGAATATGCGAGGGAGCCATAGCCGGCTCCCTCATGAAAGTTCTCAGTTATTGTTCTCCGGAGCTACGATCCACTTGCCATCCTTGACAACGATAACAGTCATGTCCCTGTTGACCATTCTGTTCTCATCGAATGTGGCATAGCCTGTCTCACCATCCCACTCTCTGATCTTGAGGAGGTTCTGGTAGAGTGACTCACGGTCAGTAGCACCTTCTTTGAGAGCCTGCTCGATCATCGCGAGGCTTTCATAAGCGTTGGTTACGAAGTAGTTCGGGTTCTCGCCATACTTCTCCCTGTACTTTGTCGTGAAGTTCTGGATCCTCTCATCCGGATTGTCTGCGAAGAAGATCGTCATTGAATAGACACCTTCTGCTGCATCGCCTGCGAGAGCGAGGAAGTCATCAGTGTAGATCATTCCGGAAGATACCCACTTCATGTCGCCGAAGTCATAGCTCTTTGCCTGCTGGAGCATCGTTCCCATATCATTGTAGCTTGTTACGCAGATGACGAGATCAGGATCAGCCTGCTTGATCTTCGAAAGGATTGCGGAGAAGTCCGTGACCTGTCCCTGGATGTAGCTCTCGGTCATCACTACCTCGCCGCCAAGCTGCGGGATCGTGTCATTGAGGATCTGGGAAAGAACGATGCCGGAATCATTCTCAAGGTGGATGATCGCAATCTTTTTCTCTCCGAGCTTATTCACTGCAACATCTGCAAGCCATGTATACTCTACTTCATTGGAATTCTGGAGCCTGAAGAGATATGTATTTGCCTTTGTGATGTCCGGGTGTCCTGCCGTAGGCGCCATCTGGACCATTCCAGCTTCCTGATAGATAGGAGCACCTGCAAGAACGCATGTGCTGTTGTAGCTGCCGATTTCCGCAATATACTTGGGATCGGAAGTCACGAGCTGAGCGATGTTCGAAGCCTCCTTCGGGGTACCCTTATCATCGAAGTAATCAATCTGGATCTTCTTGCCATTGATTCCTCCGGCAGCATTGATCTCCTCTGCCTTCATATCAAGAGCATTGCGGAAGAAGATTCCATACTGGGCATCATCTCCGGTGAAAGGTGCACCGCAAGCAATGTAGATAGTATCGTCATCAGCCGACGTTGCTGCCTGCTCATTGCTGCCTCCAGCCATTACCGAAACCAGTGCCATCGTGAAAAGCAATACCAGCGCAATTGCCTTCTTCATATATTCTTTCCTCCTTTAAACTCCTCCTAGATAGGAGCTAATCACTTTTTCATCCTCCAGAAGATCGGAACCCTTCCCCTCCATGGAAATGCGTCCGTTCTCCAGGACATAGCTATAGTCCGCGACAGAGAGAGCCATGTATGCATTCTGCTCAATCAGCAGGATCGTCACTCCCTGCTGCTTGATCTCCGTTATAAGCTGGAAAATCGTCTCAGTAAGAAGCGGTGAAAGCCCAAGCGAGGGCTCATCAAGCATGAGAAGACGCGGACTGCTCATAAGAGCACGACCGATTGCAAGCATCTGCTGCTCACCGCCGGAAAGCGTTCCTGCCTGCTGGCCGAATCTCTCCTTGAGTATCGGGAAGAGTGAGAACACCCTGTCAAAGAGACTGGAATAATCCTTTCCCTTGTGAGTATATGCTCCCATTCTGAGATTCTCCTCCACACTCATCCTAGGGAAGATCTGGCGTCCTTCAGGAGAAAGCGTTATTCCTTCCTTCACTATATAGCTGGCAGGTTTCCCAATGATGCTCCTGCCATCGAAGATGATCTCGCCGCTTCTTGGCCTGACTGTGCCGGAGATGCTTTTCAGAAGCGTCGACTTGCCTGCACCATTGCTTCCGATGAGGGTGACTATATTTCCTTCCTTGACGGATATGTCGATATCCCAGAGGGCATGGAGATTCCCATAGAATGTATTCAGCCCTTTTATCTCAAGCAGCATGCTCATTTCGTCCTCCCTCTTCCTATGTAGGCCGTGATGACAGCCTCATTCTTCTGGACATCCGCGGGAAGGCCTTCGGCAATCTTCACGCCATGATCTACGACGTATACATAATCCGAGATATTCATGACGAGCTTGAGATCATGCTCAATGAGCACTATTGTGAACCCCTGATCGACAAGTGACCTGATGAAATTGCTGAGCTCCTCGCTTTCCTGAGGATTGAGTCCTGCAGCAGGCTCATCGAGGAAGAGCAGCTTCGGATCGCTCATCAGCGCTCTTGCAATCTCAAGTATCTTCTGCTTGCCATAAGGGAGGCTCGTACAGCGTTCATCGGCCATCTTCTCAAGCCCGATAGGCTTCAGGAGTTCAAGTGCCTTCGCTCTCGCAGCCTTCTCTATCTCCCTTTTCCGCCTGGTATTGAAAAGACAGCTGAAGAAACCGGTATCCATCCTGCACTGATATCCGATGAGTACATTCTCTATCACGGACATCTGAGAATAAAGCCTTATATTCTGGAACGTACGGGCCATTCCGTACTCGATGAATTCATAGCTCTTCTTACCTACCATGCTTTCGCCATCGAAGATGATAGATCCTTCATCCGGGGTATAGAAACCAGTAAGCATATTGAAAATAGTTGTCTTTCCGGCTCCATTTGGACCGATGAGACTCGTGATGGATCCTTTCTCAACGCTGAAGGAAACATCGCTTACGGCCTTGAGGCCTCCGAATGAAATCGAGAGGTTGCTTACATCGAGGATCTTCATGCGCGTTCCTCCTTGCTGAGCCTGAAATCAAGCATCTTCGACAGGGCTCTCTTCATGCTCTTCCAGTCGGTGACTTTTGCCAGCATCATGACTACAAGCACGGCGCCATAGACAAGCATCCTGTAATCCGAGAATGAACGGAGCACCTCCGGCAGTACAGTGAGTATGACTGCAGCAAGCACTGATCCGAGCATGTTTCCCATGCCTCCGAGAACAACCATGCTGAGGATTACCGTGGATTCATCGCTGATGAAGCTGGTAGGATCGATAAATCTCATATAGTGCGCATAGAATGCACCGGCCAGCCCGGCTATTCCTGCAGAGACAAAGAATGCGATGACCTTTGTCCTATAGATGTTTATTCCCATGGCTTCAGATGAAAGCTCATCATCCCTGATTGCCTTCAGGTTGCGTCCGAACTTGCTGTTGATGAGGTTGCTCATCGCGATATAGATGATTATCGCGACAAGAGCTACCATGATGAAATACGAATTGCTGGATCTGAGCTCAAAGCCAAAGAAGCTTGGGAGCGGGATATTCAGGATTCCCATTGCGCCTCTTGTGACATCGGTCCAGTTGAGAAGGATGAGCCTGATGACCTCTGCGAAGCTCAGCGTCAGGATTGAGAGATATCCGCCGGAGAGCTTCAGGGTTGGTATCGCTATGAAAAGACCGAAAACCATAGCCATAAGGAAAGCCGCGATGAAACCGATCCAGACAGGTATACCGAAATTAACCGTAAGCAGCGCCGATGTGTAGGCTCCGATACCGTAATAGGCAATATGCCCGAGTGATATCTGGCCACAGACACCGGAAATCAGATTGAGCGACATTGCCAGGATAGCATAGAGAACGCTTGATACCGCTATCCTGTAGACATACTGGCTCGCATTGCAGAACGGGAACACGATGCAGAATGCAAGAATGATTATCTGGGTAAGATTCCTTCTGTTCTTAAGATATGATTTGATTCTGTCTGTCTTCATAGCATCACACCTTCTTCTGGACCGGCTTTCCAAGGAGGCCGCGCGGCCTGACGATGAGAACGATGATCAGGACGATGAATGCAGCTATATCCCTCAGGTTCGAGCTGATGTATCCTGCCGTGAATGTCTCGATGATCCCTATCAGTATCCCGCCGAGAACTGCGCCCTTCAGCTCGCCTATTCCTCCGAGAACCGTAGCCGCGAATGTCTTGTTGCCTATCACGACACCGGAGGAAAGGTTGATGCTCCGGAATATCATGCAGGAGAATATGCCTGATATGGTAGCCAGCGCAGCACCTGCGAAGAATGTGAGGCCGACTACGCGGTCGACATTTATTCCCATGAGCTCGGCTGCATCGGAATTCTGCGCAGTAGCGCGCATTGCCATTCCGGCCTTCGACTTCTTGATGAATACCGTCATCAGAAGCATCAGAATGATAGCCATGATGACAACGAATATCTGTATATACGATATATTCGCACCGAATATCGCCACATTCCTTCCATCGAAAAGCGTCGGATAAAGCCTTGTCTGCGACCCGAGGAAAAGAAGCATTATGTTCTGGATCAGGATCGAAACGCCCATCGTGCAGATGAGCATCATGAAGTTCGGCAGCTTCTTCTTCCTGATCGGACGCAGAGTGAATTTCTCAATGCAGTATCCGAGCGTTCCCGTAAGAAGGACCGCGAGGATAAATGAAAGCCAATATGGCATCGAGCACATCGATACGAATATCAGGAAAAGATACGCACCTACCATGTACATGGTGCCATGAGTAAAATTTATCAGCTCGAGTACAGCATAGACCAATGAATAACCTATCGCTGACAATGCGTAAACGCTACCAAGGGCGATACCGTTCACTAATTGCTGAGCAAAAAATTCCATAGGCTTCTTCCTTTTTCCCACCTCAATCAGGACTGAAGCAGGCCTGATATTATTAATGGTATGATTCATGGTATTACGTGGCATCTGAGTTGTCAAATTTTATTTTGTGTATTTATCCACTGAATGGCAGGCTGGACGGCAGCATGATAATATCTATAGGATTATCAATAATATTACTTTTAAAATGCTCAGACCGGGTTTATCATTACTGAAAACAGGAAGGAATCCATGACCGGAAAAGACACAGCGAAAACAAAGAAGGATCAGATATACGATAAAGTCTTTGCCGACATTGTCCGCAATGTATATGACTACAACTCAATCATAACGGAAAAGAACCTTATTGAGAAATACGGACTGAGCAAATCCCCGGTCAGGGAAGCTCTCCTTCAGCTATGCAATGATGGGATCATCTCAAGCATCCCCCGCCTTGGCTACAGGATTACCCCGATAAGCTTCAAGGACCTCATCGATGCCTCGAATTTCAGGCTTATCATAGAGCAGGCAGCACTTGAAAGGGCCAGGATCACGGAGAAAGAACTCGGCATCCTGCAGAAGATATACAAGGAGCAGCTGAGCATCCAGAACAAGAAGGATGCATTCCTGCACTGGGAGCTCAACATGCGGTTCCATACGACTCTCTGCTCCTTCAGCGAGAACAGGTTCTTCACTCAGACGCTTGAATCACTGATGAAGACCTGCTTCAGGGGTGCTTCAGAGTATTTCAGCCATTCATGGGAGCATAATCTCAACAGGGACAATTCAGAAAACCATGATGAGCTTCTAAAAGCACTTTCTGCCGGCGATATCAGCAAGGCAAAGGAAATCCTCAGACATGATATAGGCGAATTCCAGCAGGAATTCCTCATAACTGTCTAGGTTCTTCAAGGCAGCGGAGAAACAGCATGGATCCATCACCCTGCATTGCGATTTACGAGACGGCAAGAGGAAACGGCAGCAGGCTGCAGAAGCTGGAGCCATCACACAGGAAAGCGGCAGGAAGCAGGAGCCCCAGCTGCACGATAGAAATCCTGTCCGATGATAAATGCCAGGAGATATATGGTTTCGGAGGCGGGATATCCGAAAGCTCTGCATACCTGCTGTCAGGCCTTCCGGAAGAGAGAAGACGCTCCGTGCTTGATGCATATTATCGTGATAGCGGATACACGCTGGGAAGAACCCCGCTCAATTCTTCGGACTTCTCCCCGGAAAGCTGGACTGTATCCGCCAGGCCAGGTCATTTCACTACGGAACGGAGCGACCGCTACCTGCTGCCTATCCTGCAAGAAGCTTCGGCCATATCAGACAATGGTCTATGGCTTATGGTTTCCCCTTGGTCTCCTCCAGCATACATGAAGACAAATGGCAGCATGTACGGCGGAGGCAAGCTGAAGAAGGAATGCTATGCGGAATGGGCAGGCATATTCGCACGCTATCTCGCACATCTGAGGGACAGCGGCCTCAATGTATGGGCCTGCTCCGTCCAGAATGAATGCGAATCCGTAAGGCCATGGGAAACATGCCTCTACACAGCGGAAGAGGAAACGGAATTCATCGGCGGATTTCTGTATGATGCCCTTTCGTCATATGGGCTCCAGAATACGAAGATATTCATATGGGATCATAACCGTGATGGACTCTACAGAAGGATGCATGATTCCCTCAGAAATTCGGCAGGACACATTTCGGGAGCAGCATATCACTGGTACTCCGGAGCCTTCTACGAGAATGTACGCAGATGCAGGGAGGAGTTTCCGGACATGGATCTGCTATTCACGGAAGGCTGCATAGAGAAGCCAGCCGCACATGATGCATGGTATCCCGGAGAACGGTATGCGCATAATATAATCAATGACCTCAATAGCGGATGCAATGGCTGGATTGACTGGAATATCGTCCTTGACAGCAAAGGCGGCCCTAACCATGCAGGAGGAGCCTGCGATGCCCCTGTCATCATAGACGAGGATGGGGATATCAGATTCCACTCCTCATACTACGCTATATCCCACTTCTCCAGATTCATCAGAAGAGGTGCACGTATTCTCGGCACTAAGCTTGTATCAGGAAGGATTCCATCTGCTCCTGATGGAGTGGCTGCGGATCTCATCGAGGCCACGGCGGCAGAGAACCCAGATGGGACAATAGCGCTTGTGCTGCTGAACAGGACAGATGATGAAATCTCCTTAAGCATAAAGCTCAAAGGGACGGAAGCATCATCCACCTGCCCCGCTCATGCGATGCAGACAATGATATTCAATGATTAAGGCGGGCTTTCACCCGCCTTGCATCAGTTATCGTCGTCCGATCTGATCTCCGTGTTCTTCAGCCATTCGACATCGGCTGTATCACGGTTCTTCGTGACCATGAAGGAATCATAGCCGTAGGGCTTCGGGGAATTGCGTCTGCGCCTGTCTCCTCCTCTCGAGTCACCGAACGGGCGCCTGTCCTCTCCGGTCTCAGAGTATCTGGGAGAGCGATAGCCGCCATCCCTTCTTCCGCCTCTGTCTCCGCGATAGAAGCGTCCTGTATCGTTGTCCCAGTCGCGGTCGCGGCGCGGGCGGTAGCCCTCTTCCCTGTCCTGGCGTCCAGGCCAGTTATCACGCTGGCGATAGCTTTCCTTGTCTCCATATGGCCTTCTGTCCCTGGAATCACGGCGGTCATACCTGTCCCTATCCTGATATCCTGAGCGGTCGCTATAGTAATCGCGGTCGCGGTCACGATAGCTCTCACGCGGGCGGTAATCGTCGCGGTAACGGGGCCTGTCATCGCCGCGTCTGTATCCATCATCCTCATAGCGAGGCCTGTCATAGCCACGGTCCCTGTATCCGGAAGATCTTCTGTCATCACGGCTGCGGTAGCTTCCGCGGTCCCTCATTTCACGGCGGTCATCGCGGGAACGGTATCCCCCGCGCTCCCTTCTCTCTCCATAGCCTGAATTCCTTCCGCGGGGCCTTCTCTCATCTCTTCTCTCTGATCCCGTCTCTTCTGCTGCTCCGGAAGCGGTCTCGCCCTGCTTCTCTTCCGCCGGAGCTGCTGTCTCACCGAATGACAGCCTCTCTGCTTTCTCTTCGTCCATTCTTCTTCTCTTCCTGTCTGCGGCCTCATACTTCATTTCCTTCATGTCCGCAGTCTTCTTAAGCACCCACACCCTCAGTCCGCTTCTCTTCGCCGAGAAGCCAGGGGCATGCACCTCACCTGTTATCTCCTGGGTATTCCAGTACGGCTTGAGGATCGATTTCCCGAACCTGAATCCCTGGAGATTCTCCGAAAACACAACTACCCCGCCATCTGCAAGGATCCGGCTGATGCGGAAAAGGTATCCGAGATAATCCTTCTGCACGTCGAAATCCTCAGCCTTATGCGAATTCGAGAACGCTGGCGGGTCGAATATCACGATATCATAGCGTTCCCCGCGCTTATATGCCTCATCGAGATACGTAAGCGCATCCGAAGCGACAACGCTGTACTTCTTCTCATCCAGGAAGCCGTTCTTCTCAAGATTGCGTCTCGCCCATGCGCAGTAGACATTCGAAAGATCCACAGACACAACGCACTCGGCACCGCCGGCAGCGGCATAGACCGAGAACGAACCTGTATAGGAGAAGAGATTGAGCACCCTCATTCCTCTTGCCATCTCCCTCACACGCTGTCTCGTGACCGCATGATCAAGGAAAAGCCCCGTATCGGTATAGCTGAGCATCTCCGTCTCGAACGTCAGGCCATTCTCCTTCACATCGAGGCGGAGGGACTCATCCTCCCTCTCATGCTGTTCGCGGCCTTCCCTCTTCTTCCTCTCTTTCCAGATGATCCTGTCATGCTCTGTATAGAGATAGCGTGACATGATATCCACAGCCTCAGCCTTCTCCTCGTCCGTCATACCACCGTCGCTGTAATCGACGGCACGGACATATGGTCCGTAGAATTCAGCTGTTATAGGGAAAGACTGAAGGTTCCTGTCATAGACCCTCACCGCACTCGAATCAGTGCTGCGCATCCACCTGTGCCCTTCGAGAGCCCCGCGCTTGAGGATCTTCGAGAAGTCCTTCCTTTCGAAATCGTCCATAGCGGAGCTATGTTATAACAAGGTCAGGAAAAAGAAAAGGGCGCTTGTCCGCACCTATCCCGTTAAGCTAGAATCAACGTATGGAAACCGGAGATACAATTGCTTTCCTTAAGGAAAGGGAGGAAAAGCTCGGAGCCCCGCTGAGATACCGCACATACAGTCCGTGGTTCGGGAAGATCGGCGGAGAGAGACGGGATTACGGCGTCTTCCTCTGCACGGATGGAAGAACCATCCTATATGAGGATTTCGAACGCAATCCGATGATCATGGGCATACCTCTTCCTGTGAAGAACAAGGAGAAATACGTGAAGATGGAGCACACCTTCACCATCAGCTCGATAGTCTCAATCGAGCGCGTGCTGCGCTCCGACGCAGAACGTTCGGTGAAGCTCGGCTCGGATTTCACGAAAGTCCCTGGACTCTTCGGGAAGGCATTCAGGAAGCTTGTGACGAAGGTAACGCTTCAGGACGGAAGCATACTTTTCTTCGAATTCATGGATCACAATGAGTTCGTTCATATAATTCAGCAGTTCAGGGAGGAAAACGGAAAATGAGCGCATTCAAGGCATATGACATCCGCGGCATATACGGAAAGGATATAGATGAGGAGCTTGCATACAGGGTCGGCTTCTATCTGCCTGAGCTCCTCGATACGGATCATGTAGTGGTCGGAAGGGATACGAGGCTATCATCGCCATCGCTCCATGATGCACTCATCCGCGGCATCACTGACAGCGGAAGCGATGCATGGGACCTAGGGCTCGCGACGACGCCGATGGTCTATTTCGCGACAGCGCATCTCGATGCGGCAGCCTCGGTGCAGATCACGGCTTCGCATAATCCAAAGGAATACAACGGACTCAAGATCAGCCGCCGCGGCGCGCTTCCCGTAGGAGGAGACTCCGGGCTTAAGGATCTCGAGAAGCTGTGCCAGGAGAAACCCGTGCCTACGGAGAAGAAAGGCTCCGTGAAGGACTACAGCAAGGTGAGGAAGGAATATATCGCATTCCTCCGCCCATATGCAAAGGAGCTTGATGGCCTTAACATCTCGATAGACTGCTCCTCAGGAATGTCATCGATCATCATCAAGGATATCCTCGGCAACAAGCCGCACTACATCAATGACACCCTTGACGGGACGTTCCCTGCCCACGAGCCGAACCCGCTTGAAGAGGAGAACTGCCGCCAGATAAAGGAGGAGACTCTCAGGAACGTTTCGGACTGCGGCGTAATCTACGACGGCGATGCCGACAGGGTCATGTTCATCGATGAGAAAGGCGCCTTCATCCAGCCGGATTACATCACCGCCGTGATCGGTCTCTACTATGCGAATCATGGAAAAGCAGGCAACGCCCTTCAGGATATCAGGACATCGAGATCCACGACGGAAGCCCTTGAGGATCTCGGGTTCACCGTCACGACGTGGAAGGTTGGCCATGCATACGCAAAGCTGAAGATCAGGGAAATCAATGGAGTCTTCGGCGGAGAGCTCGCGGGCCATTACTACTTCAGGGACTTCTTCTGCTGCGACAGCGGGATCTTCGCTTCCCTTCTCGTGCTCTCTGTCGTCAAAGACCTGAAGAAGGATGGAAGGACGCTTTCGGAGCTCATCAGCGACATCGTGAAATATGCCAATTCCGGCGAGATCAACTTCCGCCTCGATGACAAGGATGGCGCGATCGCAGCTCTCTGCAGCCGCTTCATCGACAACGATAAGCCTGTGAAGGTCCTCGATTTCGACGGCTACAGGATCGAATTCCCGGACTGGTGGTTCAATGTGCGCAAATCGAACACAGAGCCATATCTCAGGATCGTAGCGGAAGCAAAGACGAAGGAGATGCTTGAGGAGAAACTCGGCGAGATCAGGGGAATCATAGGGAAATTCCACTGATAATATGTTAGAATCCGAGGCAAGGAGAAAAAGATGAAGGTACTTCTTTTCGGCGGCGCAGGGTACATCGGAACCCATGTCGCAATGGCATTCCTCGACAGGGGCGATACTGTCGGTATCTATGACAATCTCTCGACAGGACTGAGGAGCAATGTTCCGGAGAAAGCGGAATTCTACGAAGGCGATATCCTCGACAGGGAAAGGGTCGCAGAAGTTCTCTCCCATGGCTGGGATGCGGCTGTGCATCTGGCAGCCTTCAAGGCAGCAGGTGAATCGATGGTCAAGCCTGAGAAATACAGCGAGAACAACATCACCGGCTCGCTCATCATCATGACGGAATGCGAGAAGCATGGATGCATGAACTTCATCCTCTCCTCTTCTGCCGCGACTTACGGAGAGCCTCAGTATCTTCCGATCGACGAAAAGCATCCCAACAAGCCGGAGAACTACTATGGATACACGAAGTACTGCATCGAGGAGAACCTCAAGTGGTACTCAAAGCTCCGCGGAATGAGATTCGCAGCCCTCAGATACTTCAATGCCGCAGGCTACGATACGGAAGGACGCATGCTCGGCCTCGAGCGCAATCCGGCTAACCTCATCCCGGTCATCATGGAATGCGCAGCAGGAATCAGGAAGGAAGTCCAGATCTTCGGAAATGACTACGACACGCCCGATGGAACATGCATCCGCGACTATGTCCATGTAACGGATCTGGCGGAGGCGCATGTCGCCGCGGCGGACTACCTCATAAGGACAAACGAGGACCTCATCGTCAATCTCGGGTCAGAGACAGGCCTCTCGGTACGTGAGATCGTGGAGACAGCACGCCGCGTGACCGGAAAGCCGATTCCTTCCGTCGATGCACCGAGGAGAGCCGGAGATCCTGCCAAGCTCGTGGCTTCATCGGCGCTCGCGCATGAGAAGCTCGGATGGACGGCAAAGCGCTCAGATGCCCAGACGCTCATCGAATCGACCTGGAAGGTATACAAAGCCAATTTCGATGTCTGAAGCATGAAGCAGGGAGGCGGAAGCTTCCCTGCTTTACATATATCTCAATCTGACAGTCCGATTCTGCATTATACATAAGATTGCTGAACACATTTCTCCAATCCATTGAATCAATGCTGCCAACTCATTATATTCTCCTCGGAGACAGATATGGATAATCTCGATTTCGACTACATAATCTATGACTACGGAACGAAGGATCCTTCCAAGGCAAAGGAACTCTTCTCGATCGATAACGTCAGGAAAGCAAGGAAATTCCACAGGGAGATTCCCGGCTATAAGATGACCCCGCTGCGTTCAATGCCGAACCTCGCGCAGATGCTCGGACTCGGCGGCATCTACATCAAGGATGAAGCACAGCGCCTGACGCTCAACTCATTCAAGGTCCTCGGGGGCTCCTATGCCGTATCGAGGTACATACAGAAGATGCTCGGCCTCAGCGATGCGGAGACGACCTATGAATACCTCACCTCCCCTGAATGCCACGCGAAGCTGGGCAATCTCACATTCGCAGCAGCTACGGACGGCAACCATGGAAGAGGTATCGCATGGGCATCGATGAAGCTCGGCCTGCCATGCGTGATTTACGTGCACAAGGAGACATCCCAGGCAAGGATCGATGCAATCCGCGGCTACGGCGCAACCGTCGAGATCATCGATGGCAACTACGATGATGCAGTAAGGAAGATGGCAGAGGATGCCGCCGCAAACGGATGGACGGTCATCAGCGACACATCATGGCCTGGGTACACCGAGATCCCGACATGGATCATGCAGGGCTATTCCACACTGATGCTTGAAGCACAGGAGCAGCTTCTCGGAGTCGGTCTCTCGAAGCCTTCTCATGTCTTCGTTCAGGCCGGAGTAGGAGCCATGGCCGCTTCCGTGATCGGATTCTACACAGCGCTGTTCCCGGAAGATCCACCGATCTTCATCGTCGTTGAGCCGGACAAGGCGGCATGCGTCTTCGAATCAATCAAGGCTGGAGACGGCAGATGCCACAGCGTCAAAGGTTCCCTCGACACAATCATGGCAGGACTTGCATGCGGAGACCCATCTCCGATCGCATTCGAGATCCTCGAGCACACGGCAGATTTCTTCCTCTCGATTCCTGACTACATCGCAGCCCGTGGCATGAGGATCCTCTCCTGCCCTCTCCATGGCGATCCTTTCATCATCTCCGGAGAATCAGGGGCAGCACCGCTCGGAGCGCTCTACTCCGTCATGACTGACAAGGGAGCGGCAGATCTCAGGGAGAAAATGAAGCTCGGACCGGACTCGACGGTATTCATGGTCAACACCGAAGGCAATACGGATCCGAAGCATTTCCGCCAGATCATCTGGGACGGCCTCGATCCCGTACCGCGCGAATTCCGCACGAGGAAGTAAGAATTCCAGGCCTCATCGATATTCCCGGTGAGGCCTGTTATTCATGCAATCCCCACACCAGAAGAATCAGACAGCGTTATCATATCCGTATGAGAAAGATCTTCGTAATACTCACTGCTCTGCTCATTCTTGTCTCATGCTTCGACAGAACGGAATACGCCGAGGGAACCGAATACCATTCAGAGCTCACGGCAGGCACATATATGCTGGATGAGCCCGGACGCACGCTGGTCCTTGAGATAGGAAGCGGAAGCCATGAAGATGGCCTCACTGCATCCCTGACAGTAAGGGAAGGAAACTCATCTGAAGCTGCCTATGAGGGAACATACCGCCATGAGGAAATCATAAGGCTGCAGGGCATCCCGAATCAGAAGGTGAAGAATGCGGACATTCATATCGATTCATTCTCCTTCCCGGAAGCCTCTGAATACAGCGGACGCGTTGAGATACGCTGCGGGAAGGGCTCAGAGAATGAAAGGAATGGATATGACGAATACCTCTCCCCTGCTGAAGGCTCTGAGACATACATTAGCAATGCCGGAGACAACCCCGGAAATGATCTATGCAGCATTTATCCCTGGATCAGACAGGACTGAGTTCAGATCATCAGCACAGTCATGACAAGAAGATCCACAGCCGCGGCAGGCCGGAATATTCCGGCTCTTATTTGCTCTGATATATGCAATTATACCATATGCATTTCAGATTTCCCGCAATACTTTTTTAAATTTCCCGTATAGTTTTTTAAGATTCCCCCACAGATTTTTTCAGATTTCCCCGCATCAGCGAACGAAGCCGAAGCGACGATCCATCCAGGATATGGCGAGATCCATCC
>CALXKY010000015.1 GCA_944389055.1 uncultured Spirochaetaceae bacterium
GAGCATCTGGCAGGCATACTCCTCTGCCTTGGAGGAGACACCCATCGGAAGGATGTTCAGCTTCTTCTCGAACCATGTATAGAGCTCGAGGGATGTCTGGCCGCCCTTGCGTGCAGAACCCGCAAGGAATGTCCTGTACTCAGGAAGCTTTGCGGTCTGCCTCTTCTTCTCGCCGCGGTAGAATTTGCCGAAGCGGTAGCTGTAGCCATCGCCCTCAAGCTTGCGCTCGAACATAAGCTTCTTTGAGCTGCCGATGATGTAATAGAGGGATTCCTCGAAGATCTTCTCCTTATTCGCGCGGAGCGTATAGATAGCGATCACCGATGGCTTCTCATCGTTGCCAGGCTCACCCTTATCAAGAAGGACCTCGATGGAGATCGTTGCCGGCGTTGCCTTGTCTATGCCATATGCGAACGTTGTTCCCGTAAGCGCGCCCTTGAGAGGATTCTCCCTCTCCTTGTCGCCGCCCTCGGGTACATCTTCTGCCATAACTATTCTCTTGAGGACCTCGAGCGCTCTGACGAAGGAGCTCTTTCCGGCTCCGTTAGGTCCGATGATAGCACTTGTCTTTATCACATTGAGACGATCATTGACTGCCATGACCTTCGATGCAGGAAGGCGTGAATCCTTCACAGCCTCGAAGCTGATCGTCTGGGGAGACTTCACGGACTTGAAGTTCGCAATAGTCATGTTTAGCAGCATAAGCCACCTCCTCGAAACAGGATGCGGTGATCCTTTGGCTGAATTATAGCTAAAGTGCGGGAAATATGCAGAGAAATCTCACATTGTGCGACTTTCCCTGAAAAATCGCCCGAAGCCACAGAAAATCACGCTCAAAATGATGGAATATTGCGTTATAAAACTATAAATGAGCGTCTTTAATCCAGCAAAGCAGGATATCAAACGAAAAAAACTTACAGAATTTACTTAACATTTGTCAAGTAAATCAGCGTCTCATCACGATATCATAGACAGCATTGCCATCTGGGGCAGCATCCGCAGCTGCGCTGCTCTCACCGGAAATCTGCATTTCCGCCTGCTCATCGCTGGCCCTGACCGCCATCATTGCACGGTAAAGCTCCCGCGCCTCACCGCTTTCATCAGCCTCCATGACGGATGAAAGCAGATCGATGGCGTCATCGAATCTGCCTTCTGCCGCAGTGAGAACGGCGGCATTGTATCCGGACGGCACATGTCCGCTCTCCTCCCACTGGGAAAGGAAGATGCTGAGAGCTGTATCCATATTCCCATCCCTGACCGCCTCATATGCCGCCTCAGAAGCTGCATTCTCCGGCTTGTTCGCCATCAGCGCGGCCTCATACTCACGGTACAATGGCACGAAAAGGCGGAGGATGCCGCCATTGAACGAGCTGATCATGCGCCGGAAGAGATATGCAGGATCATCGAGTCTGTGCCAGAACGGATCGAGCTGATCACGGCGCGTCATGGAATCGGAGAAAGTCCTGACAGCGGCTATGCGGCCTGTGGATGTATCGATGACGGTAAGTGTATAGACAATGGATGCCGTCTGCACATAGCCATAGTCATAAACCACGCAACGATGTCTTATTCCATCATCATCTGTCCACCATTTGCTGCGTGGGATGGAATATATGCTCTCATCCAGTGACATGCTGCTGATTCTGGGAATGAGCACGGCGTCATATCCCATGCGGGAGAATTCCTCAGATATATCAGTCCCGTAACTCCCGGCAGCAAGCACTGCATCTGTCATATCAGGGGGAAGTAGGTTATAGAAGCCGGAGGCGGAGAGCGTCGAATAGAGCTCCGAGGTAGCGTAGTCGGCGATGCGCCGGGCAGTGGACGAAACATAGCCGGAATATATGCGGAGTCCCGCCGCATGCACATCAGCGTATCCGACGAAGCGGTATCCCGGGACAGGGCCGCCATAAGGAACAGCCGAAGCGACTGCGAGGTTCCTGTAGCCGCCCATATCGATAGCGGATGGCTGCATATATCCGATTGGAACAACGGTGGCGCAGGAGACAAGGACCATGACAGCGGCGGCAATGACAGCAAGCTTTCTCATCTGGACCTCAGGCAAGGAACGAGGCTGAGCGCAGCCTCAGCGCGATATCCATAGCCGCCTTGAGCCTGCAGGTGCGGGCAATGCCCTTCCCTGCTTCGGAAAGACCGGCATCCATCAGCGGGCCGATGCGCATGAACGGAAGGCCCCAGGTAATGACAGCCGTGCTGTCGGGGGAAGCAGATGCGGCTGCAGCGAAAGCCTCGCCTGCCGTCATCACGAGAATCGCAGAGAACTCACCCCTGACGCCGCGCTCGAAGAGCTCCTCCGCCGGCAGCGGTCCGATGGCATCTATCCCGATACGCGCCGCAGTAGCAATCGCGGGGATGATTGACTTCTCCTCGTCAGGTCCGGTCCATGTCCCATCAGGACACATCGGATTGAGGGAAGAGACGGCGATGGGCCTGGATCTGCTGAAGAATGAAGATGAAGTCCGGAGCGAGTCTATATCCACAAGGGCCGAGACGATGTTCTCCTGCCTGACTTCATCGATAGCGCTTCTCAGGGAACGCCTGTGGGTAAGGCCGAAGATACACATGCTTCCCGCAAGGAGCATATTCGAGAGCCTTGAGGATGATGCGAATCTCCCGAGCATATCGAAGACGGAACGTTCGGCATATCCTGCGCATTCAAGCGCCTTACCGCTCACGGGGGAAGTGACAAGCGTATGTCCAAGCCCGTTCTGTATTATCGATACGGCTGAACGCAGGGCCTCGAAGGAAGCTGCTCCGGTTTCAGCCGTGACACACCCATAGCTGAATGAGGAGACATCCGATGAGGATGATGAATAGAAGATGAATGGCTCGCCAGCCTCCTCCACCTCTGCAAGCTCCTTCTCATTCTCGACGTAGAAGGAGAACGGAAGCGGAAGCGAGAGGTCCTTCGCAGTCCTGCGGAAGATTGCCTCATCGCCGACTGCGATGAAAGCAGCAGACGGGTCGTCCGCATACTCACTGACAGTCTTCATGATCATCTCGGGAGAGGTTCCCGAAGGCTCTCCCATTGATAGCACGGCGTATCTCTTCATATATAGAGTATATCACCCAGCAGCGTTCTTGGTCATCAGACAAAGCTCAGGCAGCGGAAGGATGCTGCACTACCCCATTCCATCATCCATGCGCTATCATCTTCAGTATGTGGCCAGACGATGATGATGAAGCCGTTGAGGAAATCGAGGAGCTCTATACGATAACACCCGTCATCGACACAGATGATGAAGATGACGCAGACCCCCAGTATGAGGATCTCGACGATGAGGAGTACGACATAGATTTCTGAAAAAGAGCAATGTTTCTTTCAAAAGTATCTTGACAGCAATATCGATACTTCTTATAGTAACAAGCGTTACTAAGGAGAGAAACACATGAAGAAGATCCTTGCAGTCCTTATCGCAGTAGCAGCAATCGCAGCAGCAGCCCTTTCCGCGCAGGGCGCCGTCGAGTCAGTGCCTTCAGAGGAGACGGTGCGGATCGGAATCTCCAAGCTCATGGTCCACCCCGCGCTGGATTCAATCGAGGAAGGAATCAGGGATTACCTTACTGAACATGGAATCAATGCGGAATTCGAAACGCAGACGGCGAACGGAGAGGTCAGCACAGCGATATCAATCGCCAGGCTTTTCGAGACAGAGGGCAAGGATCTTGTAATCGGAATAGCGACTCCGACTGCGCAGGCGCTGGCGAATGTCTTCCAGGATATCCCCGTCATATATGCTACAGTCACCGATCCTGAGAGCGCCGGCCTCGCCGGCCTGCAGAATGTCTGCGGCACATCCGACATGGTTCCCGTCGCAGCACAGCTGGAACTCATCGAGGAAATCACAGGGGCAGAACGGCTGGGAATGATCTACACCTCATCAGAAGCGAATGGCATCACGCTCATGGAGGCAATGCAGGACGCGTGCGATGAAACAGGAGTCGAACTGGTGACAGCTTCCGTATCGAACTCGGCTGAGGTGCGCATGGCGGTGCAGTCGATCATCGACCGCGTAGATGCCGTATATGTCTCGACGGACAACACTGTGATCTCAGCAATCGCTGCGGTTTCCGATGTATGCATGGACAGCGGCGTTCCCCTCTTCTCTGCGGACACGACATCATCATTCGGAACGGATGTGCTTCTCGCCGGCGGATTCGACTACTATCAGTCCGGACGGCTGACAGGCGAAGTCGTCGAGAGAGTCCTCAAGGGCGAAGCGCCGGAGGATATCGGAACGCTCTATCTTGAGAACCTCGAGATATACGTGAATACGGACACTGCCGCAGCTCTCGGCATAACGATACCGGATGATATCATGGAAAGAGCCGCATATGTGATAGGCGGTGATGCAGCAGAGATATGAGGGATAGCCATGGTTTTCCTGAAAGCAGATAGATATCTGGAGCAATGTCGCCGCTTGCAGCATTTCTTCTAAGATTTTCTGCATAAATATTCAGGTGTATGCATACGGATTATTGAAAACGCATTTCCGTTCAGCTATAGTCTAATAAAACTTCAGGAGGACCCATGAAAAAACAGATTGCTATTCTCCTTATGCTCCTTGCAGCATTCAGCCTCGCAGCTGGCGGCAGCGGGGAGGCACAGGCTGACGACGGAACGATTCTCATCGGAGTCTCAAAGCTCCTTTCCCATGCCGCGCTCGACGCTGTCGAGGAAGGTCTTCAGGACTACCTTGCCACGACGGATCTCAGCGTGAGATATGATTTCCAGAATGCCAACGGCGATATCTCGACAGCTGCTTCCATCGCACAGCAGTTCGACAGCGAGGACTGTGATATCGTCCTCGGAATCGGAACGGCTTCGGCTCAGGCTCTGGCAAATGTCTTCACCGATATACCGGTTCTGTTCGCAGCAGTCACAGATCCCGTGGATGCCGGCCTTGTCGCTTCCAATGACGGCAGTCCCGACTCAAATGTCTGCGGTGTTTCCGATATGAACCCGGTACTCGAGCAGATCAGGCTGCTCCACGAAATCACAGGAGCAACAAGGATCGGCAATGTCTACTCATCAGGCGAGCAGAACGGAGTTGTTCTCATGGAGCAGGCCCAGGCCGCGTGCGATGAGCTCGGAATCGAGCTTGTGCCGGTTGCGGTCTCGAACTCCTCTGAAGTCAGGATGGCTCTTCAGTCCATAATCGACCGCGTCGATGCCATATATATCGCGACGGACAACAACGTCATCTCGGCAATCGCTACGATCGATGATGTCTGCAACGGTGCCGGCGTACCGCTCTTCTCCGCGGATCCTTCAGGAATCGACGGACTTGAGTGCATGATCGCATGGGGATTCAACTATCACTCCATAGGCGTGGCTACAGGCCGCCTCATCGAGGATATCGTAGTGAATGGCGCGAACCCCGGCGAGGAAGGAACGGTGTTCCTTACCGATCCGGCAGATTTCGAGCTCTGGTTCAACCTCGATACGGCTGCGAAGCTCGGATACACGATTCCGCAGGAGTATCTTGATACTGCTGCTGTAATCATTGAGAATGGCGTGAAGACAGAACGCTGATTTTAATATAACATAGCAGGAAGGCCGCCGATGGTGGCCTTCTCTGTTGCTGAGGTATGAAATGATTGAAGGAATACTGGTTGAAGGTCTCATCTTCGCCATCATGGCGCTCGGGATACTCATCAGCTACAGGATCCTGGACATGGCAGATCTTACATGCGATGGATCGGTAGCAACAGGTGCAGCGGTCGCCACGATGTGCATCGTGAACGGCCTTGGAATCACAGTCGGTCTCATCATGAGCTTCCTTGCCGGAGTGCTCTGCGGACTTGTCACAGCTACGATCCACAACAAGCTGAAGCTTCCTGTGCTGCTTGCTGGAATCCTCACGATGACAATGCTCTACTCCGTCAATCTCAGGATCCTGGGAAACAAGGCGAACGTATCGCTGGTAAGGGTTGATACGCTCTACCGCCTCTTCCCCGAGTGGTTCTCATTCATCCCCAGTGACTTCGCGGCGCTCTTCGGCACGCTCATCTTCGTCGTTGCGGTGACCGTCCTTATGGATGTCTTCTTCCGCACCGATATGGGAATGGCGATCGGAGCAATGGGAGGAAATGAGCAGGTCATCATCTCCCAGGGAATGAACCCCGCCTCGCTCAAGCTCATCGGACTCGGGCTCTCCAACGGATTCATAGCCCTCTCCGGTGGCCTCCTGGCGCAGTATCAGGGCTTCGCCGATGCGAACCTCGGACAGGGAATGGTCGTCCAGGGCCTTGCTGCCGTCATGATCGGAGAATTCCTCTTCTCCTCCAACAGGATCTCGCTCATAACGCTGCGCTGCATCCTCGGTTCTATAATCTACAAGGGTCTTATGTTCCTCGGACGCAAATACGGATATCTCATCGGCATCACGCCGAATGATTTCAAGCTTCTCACGGGTATCCTCGTCATCATCTCGCTCACGATCGCGAAGACAAGGTCCATGGCTTCCGACAAGGGTGCCAGGAAGAAGGCGATCGAACGCACAATGAAGAAGGAGGAGGAAAACCATGCTTGATATAGAGCACGTCACGAAGGTCTTCTTCCCGGGGACCGTAAATGAGAAAGTAGCGCTGGAGAACATAAACCTCCACGTCGAGAAAGGCGATGTCATCTGCGTGATCGGGTCCAACGGCTCAGGAAAGTCGACGCTCTTCAACATGATAGCCGGCACATTCCCTGTGACGAACGGCACAATAAGAATCGATGGCAGGGACATCACGAACGCCCCGGAATACAAGCGCGCATTCTTCATCGGAAGGATCTTCCAGGATCCCACGAAGGGAACCAGCGCGAACATGTCCATCGAGGACAATATGAATCTCGCATACACGAAGGGTATGAAGGGACTCAGATTCGGGCTTACCGCGGAACGCAGGAAGGAGTTCCGCAAGCTTCTGGAGCCGATCGGGCTCGCAGACCGCATGGCTGATAACGTAGGCCTGCTCTCCGGTGGTCAGAGACAGGCACTGACGCTGCTGATGGCAACGCTCTCACAGCCATCGCTGATGCTCCTTGACGAGCACACAGCAGCCCTCGATCCGCGTAATGCAGAGATCGTCATGGATCTTACAAAGCACTATATCGAGGAAGGAAAGCTCACTGCGATGATGGTCACGCACAACATGCAGTTCGCCATCGATTACGGCAACAGGCTGATCATGATGGACGAAGGGCATATCATCCTCGACATCAAAGGCGAGGAGAAGGCAAAGCTCACAGTCCCCTCCCTTGTCGAGAAATTCAGGGAGATCAGGAAGAAGGATTACACATCCGACGAAGGTCTGCTTACGGAATGAAGAGCGAGATCACTTCAAAGCATCAGTTCTCAGCCCGGGATCTCCGGGCTTTGATTATACCTCTTATTGCGGATTCGCTCCTATCGATACTCATCGGTATGGCGGATACGATCATGGTATCAGGCTGCGGCGAGGCTGCAGTATCAGGAGTTTCGCTGGTTGACTCCGTCTCGAACCTCCTGATCACGCTTTTCTCTGCCTTCGCCACAGGAGGTGCGGTCGTCGTATCGCAGTACCTCGGCCATGGCGATGAGAAGAACGCGAAGGACAGCGCGAAGAACCTCATATACATCTCGATCATCATCTCATCGATCATGACAGCAATCGTGATGCCGATAAGAGGCCATGTGATCGACCTGCTCTTCGGAACGATCGAAGCGGATGTGAAGCAGTATACCGATGACTACTTCGTGCCGATCCTCATCTCCTATCCATTCCTCGCCGTATACTCCGGGCTCACTGCCCTATCGCGCTCGGAGCGCAAGAGCTTCCGCACGATGATGGTCTCCCTGCTGATGAACGCGATAAACATCGGAGGAAACGCAGTGCTCATCTACATCGTCGGGCTCGGTCCACGCGGAGCAGGCATCGCAAGCCTTGCATCCAGAGTGGCCGCATGCATCGTGATGCTTGTGCTGATGATGAATCCGAAGGAAAGCCTGAACATCAGAGGGCTTACGAAAGGCCCGTTCTCTCCGTATCTCATCGGCAGGATACTCAGGATAGGCATCCCTTCCGGAGTGGAAGGCGCTACATTCCACGTTGGCAAGATCCTTGTGCAGTCGCTTGTCGCAAGCCTCGGGACATCCGCTATCGCAATCAATGCAGTGACGGGCAACTTCAACTCCTATGCAAACATCGCCGGCAACGGCATCAACCTTGCGATCATCACCATCGTAGGCCAGTGCAGGGGAAACAACAACATCGCGGATGTGAAGTACTACACGAAGCTCCTGACAGGCCTTGCGCTCGGAGCAACGGCAATCATATGTCTCCCCTTCTTCATCATCACGCCCCAGGTCATCAGCTTCTACGGGCTGGAGGAATCATCGATCGCGGCAGCCATACCGATCTGCAGGCTCTGCCTTGTGATGTGCTCGCTTCTCTGGCCATTCGCATTCTCCCTTCCGAACATGCTGAAAGCCGTGGGTGATGTCAGATACATCCTCTTTGCCTCATTCTCATCGATGTGGATCTGCCGCGTGGGCGGTTCATATCTGATGGTGAAGGCCTTCGGAATGGGCGTGGAGGCGATCTGGTATGCGATGTATATCGACTGGGCAGTACGCGGCACGCTCTACCTTGCAAGGGTCCTGAGGGGCCGCTGGGCGGATAAGCAGGTTATTTAGAGAAAGAGAATCTGTTTCACGGATTGCGGATTATCGATCATAGGTTTAGATTTGACTCATGCAACGCAAGTCACTGAGGTTCGACAACCGCTATCTGAGAGCGCTCATCATCCCTCTTCTGATAGAGACCCTTCTATCAGTCACGATCGGAATGATGGACACGATCATGGTATCCACGGTGGGTGAACATGCCGTCTCGGGCGTCTCGCTTGTGGATTCACTCTCCAATCTCTTCATCTTCCTCTTCTCGGCATTCGCAACAGGCGGTGCCGTTGTTGCCTCCCAGTATCTGGGGAAGAAGGACAGGGCTTCGGCATGCTTCTCGGCAAAGCAGCTGATGTATCTATCGATTTCCTTCTCCGTGGCTGTCTCTGCAATCCTCATCATATTCAGGAAGCAGATCATGGCCCTCGTATACGGCCACATCGAAGAGAGCGTGATGGAAGCCGCTCTGGATTATATGCTGCCGATCCTCATCTCATTCCCATTCCTTGCGGTCCTGAACAGCTGCAATGCCATCTTCCGCTCGATGGGCAAGAGCAGAATCACGATGACGGTGTCCATCATCATGAACCTCATCAACGTCTCCGGCAATGCCATCCTGATCTACGGCGTCGGCATGGGAACGAGAGGTGCGGCCATCGCAAGCCTCCTGTCACGCCTGGTTGCCTGCTGCTACATGGTCTACAAGGTCACGAGGAAGAAGGAAGAGGTGCACGTGGAGAACCCGCTGAAGCTCGAAGTCGACTTCTCCATGATAAAGCGGGTCATGAGGATAGCCCTGCCATCAGGCATAGAGAACAGCGTTTTCCAGATAGGGAAAGTGCTCGTGAGCTCCACCGTAGCCTATCTGGGGACAGCCTCCATTGCCGCAAATGCAGTCTTCAACGGTCTCTCGACATTCGCGAATATCCCGGGCTCGGCGGTGGGAATGGCCGCAGTCACCGTCATAGGGCAATGCTGCGGTGCACGTGACTACGAGGCTGCGTCATACTATGGCAGGAAGCTTCTGATCCTCACATACATAATGATGGGAGTAACATGCACGTTCATGTATATCTTCGCTCCGCAGCTGGCACAGCTTTATAGCCTGTCGGACGAGGCCTGCACGCTTGCTATTGCCACGACAAGGCTGAACATGATCCAGACCGTCATATTCTGGCCGCTGGCCTTCACTATACCCAACTACCTGAGAGCCGCAGGCGATGCCAGGTTCACGATGGTCGTATCGATTGCCTCCATGTGGCTGTTCCGGGTCGTGCTCTCAAGGTTCCTCGGGATCACGATGGGATTCGGGCTCATGGGTGTTATGTGGGGCATGTTCATCGACTGGTACTGCCGCGGCATCTTCTTCGTAGGCAGGTTCCTGAAAGGCGGATGGAAATCAAAGACAGTCGTCTGATCATCCGATGAGATCTGTGGAAAGCTCAGCGGGAGCGCCTTATCTCCTGGGCACGCCAGGGATCGAGATAATGCGTCGAATAAAGGCGTTCGCGGACAGGATCCCCGCTTTTGGTGAAACGGAGGGGAAGGCCTCCCCTTCCCTCCTTCGAATATCTCTGCACTGAAGGCTTGAGCCCTGTCTCCTCAGCATAAGCCTTCACAGCCTTCAGGACTGCATGGAGACGCGGAAGATCGGCAGAGCAGGCATCCTCAAGGCAGAAGACATTGCCCTTCTTCCACTCATCGTATGCAGAAATACCAAGCATCCCGATGCCGATAAGGACATCGGGAACCGTGCAGTAGCCGCGTTCCTCTACCTGACGGTCAATCTCCGCGGTCACTTTCTCTCCTCTTCTATCAGCCATCAGACAAGATTCTCCGTTGCCTTCCAGAGCTTCTCGAGGTTGTAGAATTCCCTGAGCTCGGAAGACATGAGGTGAATAACCACGTCTCCGCAGTCGATAAGCTCCCAGCCGCTTGTATCAGGGGCCTTATGCCTGTTGACGACGCTCATCCCGAGCGATGAGATCTCATCCCAGATCTGATGCACGACACCTCTGAGGTGTCCTACGGATGATACGGTGGAGATGATGAAGCACTCTGTCCAGGTGCATTCACCTGAAACATCGATGATAGCCGTATCGGTGCACTTATGATCCTCAAGGAATGCCTTGAGCTTCTCTGCGTTTTCCTTTGTATTCTCTTTCATAGCCTTGCCTTTCCTCTTTACAGCGTTCCGCCTGATCTGATGAATCCATAAAGCTCATCCGATACAGCAGCGCTCTTTATTCCCTCGCGCCTGAAATAGGCGTTCTGCATATCCATGATCGTGATGATCATATCCTCGAGGCGCTCACCCGAGAGTATCCTCCGTCTGTCATCATCGTCAAGATGCTTCCTGCCGGGCTCCATGTAGTCCGCTATGTAGAGTATGGCACCGTATGGGCCCATCTCCTTGTGTCCGAGCGTATGATGACGGACTGCGATACGGAAATGATCCGGAACGCTCCCACCGGCATCCTCGGGAAAATGGATGGCAGCAAGCGCACCATGGAGGAGCATCGGCTCAGACTCCTCCTCCGGGAACACCTCGATCCCATGCTCCCGGCAGAAAGCGGGGGTGCTTTCATCGCACGAATAGCGGTATGCATCGTGATAGATCCCGATATAAGCCGCATCATCGGGAGAGAGACCGAAGCGCTCAGCAAGCATCCGGGAGACAGAGACCACGCCCTCCGAATGGAGGAATCTCTTCTCCTTGATCATTCCTCTGACCCGCGCCTCAAGCTCCGTATAGCTTATTCTCATCTACGAACTTCCTCACTCTCTGGGAGAGCATCCCCTTCTCCCCTGCCCGGACCTCTGACGATGAGGCATGGAAGACATCGCTCCTTATGAATATGACCTCGGCGCCTGAGGTATTCTCAACCGCATCGCCAAGCCTTGTGAAGCAGATGAAGCGCACATGGGATCTGAGATAGGCTATATCATGCCAGTTTCCGAGCGAAGCGATGAGATCATCACCGATGATGAAATTGACCTTACCACGGTCCGCTGCCTCTTCATAGAAGGCCCTGATCGTTTCCGATGTGTAGCTGACACCGCCCTTCTCGCCTTCATAGAGCGATATCTCCACTTTCATGCGGTCCTCTGGATAGATATCCCTGTAATCGCATATGGCAAGGCGGAGCATCTCTGCCCTCTCTGCGAACGACGCGGGATGCGTTCCGCGCTTGAAATTGGAGATGAATACGGGAATCACTATAAGCCGGCTTATCCCAGCCACTGCATAAGCCTCATGGAAGAGATGCACATGCCCAAGATGGACGGGATCGAACGTTCCCCCGAGAAGCGCGATCCTAGGCTTCGTCTCTGTAGTGGGCATCGGTGTCCATCCTGGATGTGAAGCCCCCGTCATCCTTCTTCTCCTCCCCGGAGAGACGGAAAAGCGCATGCTTTACGGGCTCGAGAAGATCATCCCTGTAGATCGAGAGCGGCAGCACCTCCGCATCAGGATACTTCGCCTTCAGCTCTTCAAAACGCTCCTCTGTATCAGGTTCATCGATCTTCGTGCCGACGATGATATGCTTCTTCGAAGCAAGTTCATCACTGTACTTCCCAAGCTCATCATGGAGCGTATCATACGCCTCAAGAAAACCATCATCGGAGAGATCCACAAGATAGCATAGTCCCTTCGTGCGCGATATATGCTTCAGGAACTTGTATCCCATGCCGGCTCCGCCGCTGGCTCCTTCGATGATTCCGGGTATATCTGCGATGACGACATCCTGATCGCCCTCACGAAGAACGCCGAGCACAGGTATCTTCGTCGTGAATGGATAGCCCGCCACCTTCGAGCGCGCATTGGTGAAGAGGTTTATCAGCGAGGACTTTCCCGCATTCGGGAAGCCTACGAGGCCGACATCCGCAATGATCTGGAGCTCAAGCCCCACACGCATCTCCACGCCTTTGCCGCCTGGCTGCGCGAAGCGCGGCGTCTGCCTGACAGCTGTGCGGAAATGCCAGTTGCCGAGTCCGCCTCTCCCTCCCTCTAGGAAGACGTATCTGTCAAGCCCTGTGAGATCCTTTATGAGCTCACCGGTCTCGGCATTGCGTATGACCGTTCCCGGCGGAACAGGAATCTCGACATCCCTGCCATCGCGTCCTGCACAGCGTGCGCCCTGCCCCGGCCTTCCGTTCTCTGCGCGGAATGAGCGCTGGAGCTTCAGATGCCCAAGCGTACGGAGGTTGTCACGTACAACGAAAACAACGTCCCCTCCGCGCCCGCCGTCACCGCCGTCGGGACCGCCCTTGGGGACGAACTTCTCCCGGCGGAAGGAAACGCATCCGTGTCCTCCATTGCCGGAAGCAATATCAATGTAAGTCTCGTCGGAGAATCCGAACATCCTTACTCGGCCTTTGCCTCTGTCTCTACGATTGAGCAGTACTTGCGGTTCTTCCTCTCATGGAACTTCACCGTGCCTGCAACGAGAGCGAAGAGAGTATAGTCCTTGCCGCATCCGCAGTTTGCACCCGGATGGATCTTGGTACCTCTCTGGCGGACGATGACCTCGCCAGCCTTAACGACCTGGCCTCCGAATCTCTTTACGCCAAGGCGCTGCGCGTTGGAATCGCGTCCGTTGCGGGATGATCCGCCACCTTTCTTATGTGCCATTTCTCTCCCTCCTTAGCCTTCGATCTTCTCGACCTTGATCGTTGTGTAGGTCTCCCTGTGTCCCTGCGTGCGGCGATAGCCCTTGCGTCTGTGGAACTTGTAGACCTTCACCTTGTCACCTCTGAACTCACCGCCGACTGTCGCTGTGACCTTTGCGCCCTCAACATAGGGAGCACCGAACTTCGCGGAATCGCCATCGACGAGTGCCAGAACCTTCTCGATAACATAGGAAGAACCCTCTTCCATGCTGAGCTTATCGACAACCAGATCCTTGCCTTCTTCAGCCTTGTACTGCTTGCCGAGGATTTCAACTAGTGCGTACATGTCCTGTCCTCTATTCTAAGTCTGATGGGATTCTGACGCACCTCGCACATCCTTGCAATACGCAATCAGCGAAAACTTCGGCCTGGGAGTGAAAAAAGCCATCTTCCAAACAAACGTTTGTTTGATTATACTTATTGCAATGAAAATCGGAGGACGAGAGGAAATCATCGCTGCCGCCACGAGGATAATCGCATTCTCCGGGCTGGATCAGCTTACGATGCAGTCCCTTGCTGAGGAGCTGGGGATGAACAAGGCTTCGCTTTATCACTGGTACAGATCGAAGGAAGAGATACTCGAGGCTGTATTCGCTGAAGGACACCGGCGCTTCATGGAGAAGGGATTCCGGCTCAACCTGGAAGGGAGCGCCAAGGAGGTGCTCACGCGTGCGGCTGATCAGTGGACGATGATATTCTCAGACGAGACGCTGCTTCCCTATCTCAGGGCAGTCTTCTCGCTCAGGTACTCAGATCCGAGAGCTGAAGATGAAGCGAAAGCACTGTCACTCATGCTCCGCAGCCAGACAGATGTCATAATCTCATCGCTCGGGAAAGAGGATCCATTCCTCTCATCGCTTTTCGCAGCGCTGCTGCTGCAGCACCTTGAATCGATCCTGGAAGGCGGGAACGAGGATTTCAGGAAGGATGCGGAAGCCTTCGCCTCCCTTATCTCAGAAACTCACTGAAGGGCAATGCCATTCTCGGACAGCACCGAGATGATGACGCTGTTCATCTCCCTGCAGAGATTCTCGTCTGATGCCGATATATCCCATCTGACAACGGCATCCTCGCTCCGCGATATACGCTCTGCAATCTGGCACCAGCTTCCCTCAGGCCGCTCGCCGCGCGTTATCCCGTCGGGAACAGAGAACCGCAGCAGCGTGGCATCAAGGCTGTCCCCGTCATCCATCTCCTTCACGGCGACGGCACCAAGGCTCCGCATCCTGGCTTCGACAGCATCGGTCAGGAAGGGAGCGGCGGAGATATCATCAAGATGGACCGACCACTCGCGGATGCGGCATATACCATCCTGCTCCGCCCTCATCACGGCATAATCCTCAGGATGCTCAGCCATTATCCTTGCGGAGAGAAGCGCGAAGAAAAGCGTATTCTCGGTTATGACAGATCCTTTATCAGGATCAGCAGGATCGTAAGGGAATGCCATGTAATAGTGCGCCGTATCCTCCACCGCGGCTGAATACCCGAGGCAGAGATTCCTTCTCAGCTTATCCTTGATGAATGAATGCCCATTGCGGATGAGATGGGGTTCAATTCCGCGCTCCGCGGTCCTTGCCACTGCAGGAGGAACGGATTTCGCATCCATATAGCACTTCCCTCCGCACCCGAGGTAAGGCGCAAGGACGGAGAAGTTCATAGCCGGGATCATCTGGCTCCCGTCGGGGAACATGAGATCCATCCTGTCTGCATCACCATCGAAGCAGAATCCTATATCGTAACCGCCCTCAAGCATCAGACGCCGGGCCGGTGCTATGGATGATTCAGCCCCTGGATTCGGGTCTCCCGAGGGGAACCGCCCGTCAGGCACCGCTCCCGAGAATGAAAGAGAAGCTCCTGCACAGCTGAAAGCCTCGATGAAATCAGGGCCGCCCGTACCGGAAAGGAAATCAGCGAAGACACGCAGACCGGAAAGGGAACCTTCATCCGTGCCGGCAAGCCTCATCGAGTAATCGATATACTCATCCTGCATGCAGACGCTGATGAATCTTCCGCGCTCTGCCGCTGCAGGGAATGAGGCATCCGCAAGATAGTATTCCTTTATCCTGTCTATGCCCCCTGATGGCCCGCAGCCCTGAGCGATCGGCTGGCATCCGCGCCCGACAAGCTTCATGCCGGCATAGGCTCCTGGGTTATGGCTTGCTGTGATCATTATCCCGCAGGATGAGGGATTCCGCATGCACATATAGTAGAACCTGCACGTAGGGCTCTCCCCCATATCGGCAATCACATCGATGCCAGCGATGAGGAAGCGCCCGATCAGCTTATCCATCAGGGCCGGACTGAAAAGCCTCGCGTCGCGCGCGATAACGACTGAATCGGCTGCAGCATCCAGAAGGAAATATCTCACGATGGCATCGGCAAGGGTGTCCATGGCCTTTTCAGAGAGGTCCCCGAACCTCGCCCTTATATCATAGGCCTTGAACATCCCTATGCCTTCAGTCACGTCACGCCTCCGAAACCGTTCCCATCGAGAGCATCTTCCCTGAAGCTTTATCGAAGAGGAGTATGCTGTTTCCTTTTATGCCGAACGGCATTTCAAGGCTATGGGAGAAATCAACGCTTCCGAAAATGACTGCGGTGACGAAATCCTCACCGGCACGTATTCTGACCGTCGTCTCCATACCTGAAGGCAGCGTGGTATAGACAACGCCGCTGAATGCCCCCTCGCCGAGGGTTATGAATTCAGGACGCACGCCTATAACGGCATCAGAGGCCTCCTCCGCTATATCCTTCTCGCCAGTGAACACAAGATCACGTCCAAGCATATGGAACGCGAACGAACGGGAATCCTTCCTTGAGGCCTTAACCGGGAAGAAATTCATCGTAGGATTGCCGACGAAGTCCGCGACGAAGAGATTCGCAGGCCTGTCATAGACCGTGAGAGGCGGATCATACTGCTGCAGAATACCCTTGTTCATGAGGCATATCTTCGTGGCCAGAGCCATAGCCTCCATCTGGTCATGGGTGACGTAGACGAAGGTTGAATCCGTATCGACATGAAGGCGCTTGAGCTCTGAACGCATCTCCAGCCTCAGCTTGGCATCGAGGTTTGACAGAGGCTCATCCATGAAGAGCACCTTCGGACTCGGAGCAAGGGTACGAGCTATCGCAACCCTCTGCTGCTGGCCTCCGGAAAGCTCCGATGGATAACGCTTCTCGAACTGCTCGATCCTGAGCATGCCGAGCATCTCCCTGACACGGCTCTCGATCTTATCCTTAGGCCATTTCAGGTTCTCAAGCCCGAATGCGATATTGTCATAGACTGTCATATGGGGCCAGAGAGCGTAATTCTGGAAAAGGAATCCGATGTCCCTCTTGGCCGGAGAGATATCGATGCCCTCCTCGCTGTCGAATACGACAGTGTCTCCGATGGTTATCCTTCCCTTCGTCGGAGTCTCAAGTCCCGCGATCATCCTGAGCGTCGTTGTCTTGCCGCAGCCTGAAGGTCCGAGAAGCGTGATGAAATCCCTGTCCTCTATCGTAAGATTCAGGTCGTCGACCGCTACGAACTTACCAAAGCATTTCGTAACATGTTCAAGTACTATTTCCGGCATAATCAACCTCCGATGCCTTTATCGATGCTCGCGCCTGTGAGCTTGTTTGTGATGAACTGCACCAGAAGAACGATCATGATGATGAGGAAGTTGATTCCGTTGCTTATCTGGGTCAGGCCGTTGACTTCGAAATCCTGGAGCACGACCGTGATGATCGAGCCAGGAGCCGCAAGAAGAACGAAGAGCGAGAGCTCACGCATGCAGGATATGAACGGCAGCAGGTATCCTGAGATGAAGCTCGCCTTCTGGATCGGGAAGAGTATCCTCGCCATTCTCTTCCACCATGGCACGCCTATGACGAAAGCCGCTTCCTCGATCTCCCCGGAGACCTGCATCATCGCGTTGGCTCCGCTTCTCGAGGCGAACGGCAGGAACTTGATGCCACCGACTATTATCAGAAGCAGCACTGAGGACCTGAGGAATGAGAATGCCGGCAGGAACGATACGGAGAGATATACAGCACCGAAGCTCATCGCCGGGATCAGATACGGGAAGAAAGCCATGTTGGATACCCAGCGCGCAAGCTTTGAACCGCGCTTACGGGCACAGGCATAGCCGATGAGGATTCCGAATGTACCGGAAATAAGGGCGACAGCGAAAGATACGAGAAGGCTCCGTCCCAGTGCCGACCAGATCGTCGGATTGCGGAGTATTCCCTGCGATGAACCGAACACCCTGTCTTCCAGCGTGTCGGTCGTGAGCCAGTAGTAGAGCGAGATCGTGGAATAATCTCCCGGAACCTCGAGAAGGCTCTCAAGCGCGAAGGATACGAGCGGAACGATCGCAAAGAACACGGAGATGATCATGATCACAGCAGTGATCGGCTTTCTTGCTTTCCCGAGCTTCACAAGCGAGACCTGCCCGGACTTGCCGCTGATCGTCGTGAATGACTTCCGCTTTCCCGTCATCTTGTTGTTCAGCGTGAGGATGACGACGGAGAATATGAGGAGCACGATGGCAACTACGAACCCCTGCCCCTGCATCGCCGCTGTATTGAACAGCGACCTCATCGTCGTCGATATCGTCGAGAACGATCCATTCTTATTGAGGAATGCCGGAACCGTGTAGCTGGAGATGCTGCTTGAGAAGACAAGGAGCACCGTCGATATGAGAGCCGGCGTAACGATCGGAAGCGTGATTCTCCTGAGTATCTTGAACCGCGAAGCCTTGAGGACCGTAGCAGCCTCCTCGAGGTTCGCGTCCATGTTCCTCAGAATACCTCCGATGAGAAGGTATGCGAACGGAGCGTAGTGAATCCCAAGGCACATCGCACAGGGGAAGAAGCCATAGAGGACCCACTCCGGCACGCATATGCCCGTAATGCTTTCAAGCATTCCCATCTGGTTATAGCATGCAACGATCTGGGTATTCTTGAAGAAGTTCTCCCAGAACATGGCTATCGACCAGCTAGGCATTATGTAAGGGAATACGAATATGGTTGAGAGGAATTTCTTCCCCGGTATATCCGAACGCGTGATGAACCAGGCAACGGCACCTCCGAAACCGACAGCAACGATGCATGAGATCACAGCCATCGAGAATGAATTCAGCAGAGGACGCCAGAATGTCAGGATGGAATAATCATAGAGAGTATCGAAAAGCAGCGTGTGCCAGTGATAGAGGGTGAAGGAGCCAAGCGGCTTTCCGACATCCCTGATCTCTCCGAAATGCACGGTAAAAGCGTCACGCACCAGCGAAAGGAGCGGGAAGCATACCGTAGCGAGAAGTATGATGAAGAATATGACAGTTATGACATTCGCCGGTTTGGAAGCATAGCTTTTCATATTGTTCAGGATACGTGTGGTTTTTCGAGAATTGCTCATTATCAAAGCTCCGGATAAGAGGGAGGCTTCCCTCCCCCTTACCTAAATGACAGTCGGTCAGATCACAAGACTTCTGATATAAGTGCTTGCTTCCCTGTAAACGGAATTGATGTAGTCGATATCCTCGACGACAGCACCCTCAAGCCACTCAGCGAGCGTATGATCGCCCTCGAGAACAGGAACCTCAGGATTGACTGAGTAGTATCCTTCGCTGTCCCATCCGCTTGTGAATCCTTCCTCGGAGCACATGAACTCAACGAAGAGGCATGCTGTGTACGGAAGCCTTGCTGTCTTCGGGATCATGAGCCACATCTTGTAGAAGTAGGATGTGAATCCCTCGAGCGGAACATTCCATCCCGTGATCGCGAGATCATTGTGGTAATCGTTCGTCTCAGGATAATCCTTGATCTTGTTCAGCGGAGCATATACGACCTGTCCGGTTGTCATCGTCGTCATGTTCTTGACAGCTGTCGTATCCGAGCTGTGCCATGTCGTAACGTTGTTCATGAGCTCTGTCACAAACTTGTATCCGATGTTCTGGTATCCATCGTTTCCTGCATACGGTGTTCCGAAGTATGACTCATATGCAGCTGCAAGCTTATTGCATGCATCCTCACCCGTAAGCATGATGAGGAAGTTCATGTTGACGTTCTCCGTGGCAGGAGTCTGGAATGAAAGCTGATGCACGCCCTTGAGATCCGTTCCGTCTGCGCCTGTGAGCTGCCATACGTTCTGGATATATTCCGGACCATACTCAGGGTTCGTCTTGTTCCAGAAGAAGCACTTGTTGACATAAAGCACGGAGAGAGGATCCTTGTCAGCGTCGGAAAGCTCGACTGACTTCGGAACATAGTTGAGCATATATCCCGTGTCGATGAGCATCGACTTGAGTGAAGAGCCATCCTGGATGAGAACAGCGTCAGCAACATACTGATCCTGTCCGATAGCCGTCGTAAGCTCTGTGTAGAGAGCCTGATCCTTGCTGGAGCTGAAATCCTCGTACTTGAACCAGGGGTATTTCTCCTGGAATGCGGCGAGAACCTTCTTTACGCCTGATGTGGATCCGCGTGCTGCGAAATTGACTCCAGCTGCCTCGAACTCAGCCTTTGCAGCCGCCTCGAGTTCCTCCATCGTCATTGATTCTGCATTAGCTATGGCTTCAGCAACGCTTTCGGTGCCATCACTCTCCCCTGATCCGCTGGCAAAGCAGAATCCAGCAAGCGTGATAAGCGCAAGCAGAAGCGCAAGCAATTTTCTTGTCATTGATTTCCTCCTTCTGTTCTGCAGGGCAAAACATGCAGCCCAGTTAAACTGAATTTTAACGCCGATTTAACCTGCACACAATAAAATTGAATACTGCTGACGCTGATTGGCAGGAAAAACACAGCCGGCTGCGAAGTCTTATTATGGAAAATGCCAGGAATCCTGAATAACGCGATCCTTATTATCGGAAATCAGCATTTTCGGATAATAAGGACACCTCTTATTATTCAAAACCAGCATTTTCAGATAACAAGAGCATTGCTTATTATTCAAAATTGATGATAATCAATAATAAGAATCATGCGTATTATTCAAAAACGCTTCATGAAGCAAATAAGGAGCATTTCATGATTACGGTAGAAACATTCAACTCGGGCACCTATAGGAACAATGGTGATTTCAGATCATTCATCCCGTCACCGATAAATGATTCATGGAACTGGTCTTCCCCTGAAATCAGTTCACTTCTGTCAGTTGCAGATAGGGAACTAGGTGCACTTAGCACATATTCAGAGTTCATACCTGATATCGAAATCTATGTCAGGATGCACATCAGGGTCGAGGCAAACAAGTCAAACAGAATAGAAGGGACAAAGACAACCATCGAGGAAGATATGCTTCCGATTGAAAGCCTGGGGCCGGAAAAAAGAGATGACGCTCAGGAAGTCGAGAATTACATAAAAGCCATGGATTACGGTATAAAACGCATTATAGATGACGACTTCCCTTTCAGCAGCCGTTTCCTCAGAGAGCTTCACCAGATACTCATGCAGGGAGTAAGAGGAGAACATAAGACACTTGGGGAATTCAGGCGTTCACAGAATTTCATAGGAGGAAGCAAGCCTTCTGATGCAGCTTATGTACCACCATCAATCGCTGACCTTGATGCGGCAATGAACGACTTCGATAACTTTGCAAACCGCACGGATAATCTCCCTGTGCTCATAAGGCTTGCCATCATGCATTATCAGTTTGAGACAATCCACCCATTCCTCGATGGCAATGGGCGCATCGGACGTCTTATGATACCGCTTTTCCTCCTTTCAAAGGGTATTCTGGGAAAACCGTGCTTCTTCATCAGCGATTATTTCGAAAGACACAGATCTGAATACTATGATGCTCTGCAGGACACAAGGGTTAACAACAATATGACAAGATGGATATGCTTCTTCCTCTCCGCCTCGATTGAAACGGCAAGGAAAGCAAAGCACACATTCAACAATGTCATGCATCTTGTTGAGGGATACAACAGATACATTGCAGAGACGAAGAGCATGCATACAACAATAGGAGCAATCCTGAGGGCAATGTATTCACGCCCTGTCGCTTACGTTGCTTTGCTTACAGAGATGACTGGCATGAATTTTGCCAACGTAAACTCAGCAGTCAACATGCTTACCGATGATAAGATTCTTTCAGAGATAACAGGAGGTAAAAGAAACAGGCAGTTCATGCTTACGGAATATATGAAAATCTTCTCCGCTGAGTGATAGGACTTGACAGTTGTAGGCTAATACCTTTCGTGTGATAGTTTGTCCATAACTAACAGTATGTGTTTACAGTTTTACGTCCGTAGCCATACGCTCAAGACAAACAAGAACCTTTGGAATGCCCTGGAGCGGTTTCGTGTTTGAGACAACGGCGATGATCCCAGGCTCAATAACATCCTCTTTTTTCAAGAGAAGCGAGGCAAAGGATGACTCAGTAAACGACGCTTCAGTGACAAGAAAACGACCTTTATCCTGAAGAATAAAGCCATACACATAGTTATCCCCTT
>CALXKY010000016.1 GCA_944389055.1 uncultured Spirochaetaceae bacterium
CCTTCCCTGTGTGGTTCTTCGCTCGCGGTTCCGAGAGCAGGGAGGACGGTGGCACATATGCGCTCCGGGCCCAGGGTGCTGAGGCATTCGGCGTGAGAACGCTTGAGATCAGGAATGTCGGAGAGGAGCTGAAGGAGGAAGCTGCTGCAGCGCTCTCGCTCCTTATTGTCTATCAGGTGTTCTCACCGGGTGCCAGAAGACACCGTTCGTTCGATATCGGGGAGCATACGTATGCGCTTTCAGAGGTATCCGGCGGCATCGCAGCGTACACCGTTTCATGATTGCGAGGATTTACTCCGGCCCTCTCTGCAGCTATTTCGGCAGTGACGGGGCTGGGGCAGCAGCCATCTGGATCAGCACGAATATCCCGTTCCTCCGCAGATCAGGGGTGAGCGTCAGCGAGTGGTCCGAGGATCCGGAGCGTCCGGCGCTTTCTATCGTGATTCCAGCTGCTGCATATGAGGCGTTCCTTCTCAGGGCAGCTTCCGTGAGATCCGGGATAGCGATGCTTGACCGCATCCCCGCAGGATTCAGCGCCTCTTCCCATCCTGCGCTTATCAGGCTCATGGATGACGGCGGAATCGTATGGGGCAGGGCGCTTCAGGCAAGGCTGTTCGTGCCGTCAGAGGATATATTCGCATATGCAACGCCATTCCCATCCGGCATAACGCTGGAGGCGGCCTCCACCGCGGCTCTTGGTGAGATCCTTGGTGCTGCCGGCAGGGGCTGGGACGCAAAGCCATATGAGATCATTTCATGGAGCGATCCGGAGAAGACGGAGGGCAAAGCAATACTGAAGAGGCTCTGCGGGGATGAGTCCGCAATAGACGGGGACGCCGGGGCGCGTCTTGCCTTCTCAGCGCTTTACCGTGCGCTTCTCTTCTCGCGTTTCGGCGGAACTCCTGTTATCATAAGCATGGAGGCGGACAATGGACGGATACAGCGATAACAGGCCAGATAACGGATCGGGAGCAGCGCTCGTGCTGGGAATACTCTCGATCGTGTTCCTTTTCATATGCCAGGTGGCAGGACTCATACTCGGTATCATAGGACTCCGCAGATCCGGACGTGGACGCGGGACATCGCGCGATGCGGATGCGGCATGGGTGCTGAGCGTAATCGGAATCGTGCTCAATGCTGTCATCCTCGCACTGATCATAGTTGCTCTCATTATCTTCTTCATTGCTTTCGGGACGATGATGGGACATGCGCATTGGTGGATGTACTGATTCCGTACCGGCTTCCAGCCATCATCGGCAAATTGAGGTAAGCCGGCGTTTTCTCTTTCTGAAACTGCGAATCTGTTGCATTCTGTTGCACAAAATTCATTGACACCGCATTCTGATACTGTAGAATCGTATATGACAAGGAGTGTGCAATGGCAGATACTATGAGACCAGTGCCGTTTTCAGGCCTGCTCGAGAGAATCGCAGGGGAACTGCGGAACCATGGTTCGGTGTTCGGCATAGATTCATCCCTTTTCTATGAGGATAAAGGCAGGAAGAAGGCAAAGGTATTCGCTCAGGAATGCTCCGTACCTCTTGGGCCGGCAGCAGGACCGCATACGCAGCTCGCGCAGAACATCGTGGCAGCTTATCTCGAAGGTGCGAGATTCATCGAGCTGAAGACAGTGCAGATCATGGATCATCTCGAGATCGAGAAGCCCTGCATCGATGCGCGCGATGAGGGATACAATGTCGAGTGGTCGACGGAGTTCACCCTTGAGAAGGCCGCTGATGAGTACATAAAGGCCTGGATACTCCTGCACATCATCGAAGGTGCCATGAAAGGCAGGCTGCCCGAGAAGCCCTCCTTCATCTTCAATATGTCAGTCGGCTATGACCTCCGCGGCATCAAGGAAGAGAAGATGCAGCGCTTCATCGCCACGATGGAGGATGCCCGTGAGGGTGACTTCTGCGATTATATAGCTGAGGCTGCGGCTCTTATCGAGGATGGTATCTTCGAGGGGACGCCGTGGGAGGAAAGCGCTCTCAGGGTGTGCAAGGATCTTGACCGTGTCTCGCCTCGGATCTCCCCGTCCGTCACTATTTCCACGATGCATGGCTGCCCGCCTGATGAGATCGAGGCGATCTGCAGCTATATGCTCTCCGAAAAGCATCTTGATACGTTCGTGAAGCTCAATCCTACGCTTCTCGGATATGATGCGGTCCGCCGGATCCTTGATGACCATGGATTCGGATATGTCGTTCTCAATCGCGACAGCTTCACGCATGATCTGCAGAAGGAAGCCGCAATCCCGATGCTCCGCAGGCTCATGGAGCTTGCCCGCAGTGAGGGCAGGGGCTTCGGCGTGAAGCTCACGAACACGCTGGGAACGGTGAATGACGGCTCGGTGCTTCCCGGAAGCGAGAAGTATATGTCCGGCCGTTCGCTCTTCCCCGTATCCGTTTCCGTTGCTCTCATGCTTTCGGAGGAGTTCTGCGGGCAGCTTCCGATATCATTCTCCGGCGGCGTCAGCGCCATGAATGCCGGTGATCTCTTCGAGACTGGGATCCATCCGATCACGCTTGCGACCGATATGCTCCATCCAGGCGGATACACGCGCATGAATCAGATCGCATCGCTTCTGCAGGAGAAGGATGGCTGGACGATGGAATCCATCGACCTCGGGAAGCTCAGGGCGCTTGCTGATCGCTCGGCCACCGATCCTGCATTCATGAAGGGAAAGGATGAATACCGTCCGAAGCTCTCTTCGCCTCTCCCGCTCACGGACTGCTTCGTTGCACCATGCGTGGAATCATGTCCGATCCATCAGGATATCCCGGACTATATCGCGCTTGCTGGCGAGGGCAGATGGGCTGAAGCTATCGGCCTGATTTATCTGAAGAATGCGCTTCCTAACATAACCGGCTGGATATGCGATCATCAGTGCCAGAACCACTGCACCCGCATCGATTACGAAGGGCCGGTGCATATCCGCGCGATAAAGAAGCTTGCTGCGGAGAAGGGCATGAAGGAATTCGTCAGCGACATCTGGGAGAAGCCGGAAGGTGATTCCGGTGTGAAGGCTGCGGTCATAGGTGCTGGCCCGGCAGGTCTCTCGGCTGCATTCTTCCTGGCGAGAGCCGGTTTCGAGACATCGCTCTTCGAACGCTCCGGAGAAGCCGGCGGCGTCGTGCGCCATGCGATTCCCGAATTCAGGATTCCATCTGAAGCCATCGATAAGGATGTGAGCTTCATCCGTGATGCGGGCGTGGAATTCTTCTTCAATACCGAGAAGACCGTGAAGGAGCTCAGAGCTGAGGGATTCGAGTATATCTTCGTCTCAATCGGCGCAGAGAAGCCGAATGACGCGGGAATCACCGGAAACGGAAGCCGTGAGAGCGCTGTCTCCTTCCTCATGCGCGCAAAGAGGGGCGAGAGCATCACGCTTGGAAAGGATGTTGCTGTCATCGGCGGCGGCAATACCGCAATGGATGCGGCAAGGATGGCGAAACGTATACCTGGAGTTGAGAATGTTACGGTGATCTACAGGCGCACTGAAAGCGAGATGCCTGCTGACAGGGAGGAATACGATGAAGCAGTGGCAGATGGTGTCAGGTTCATGTTCCTCTCAGCGCCTTCAGATTTCACCGATGGCTGTCTTTCCGTGAAGGAGATGGAGCTCGGCGAGAAGGATGCTTCCGGACGCAGGCGCCCAGTCGACACCGGACGCGTGAAGAAGATCGAGTCAAGCTATATCATCACGGCAATCGGGGAGAAAGCCGATCCCGCCGTGCTTTCTTCGCTTCTTTCCGGTGAAGGCGAGGATGAAGGTGTCTTCGTCATAGGCGATGCCTCCACTGGTCCGTCCACCGTTGTCCGCTGCATCGCCTCTGCCCGCGATGCTGTGGATAAAGCCATAGATATGGTTTATGAGGCTATTGCAGAAGAGGATGAGGACGAGGATGAATGCGGCTGCGGCCACCACCATGAAGATGGCGATGAATGCGGATGCGGCCATCATCATGAAGACGGCGATGATTGCGGATGCGGCCATCATCACGATGAGGAAGAGGAGAGCGACGAGGAGCTCAGGCTTGCAGAAGACAGCTTCTTCCGTGACATCCTCAGGAAGAAGAGCCGCCTGAAGCCAGCTGTTTCCGAGGATGATGATTTCTTCGCCCGCACGGAAGCAAGAAGGTGCATGGAATGCTCATACCTCTGCCTCAAATGCGTTGATGTCTGCCCCAACAGAGCCAATGTGGCCCTTGATCTGAGGGAGACAGGGCTCTTCGATGATCCGTTCCAGATTCTCCACATCGACGCGTACTGCAATGAATGTGGGAACTGCGCTTCGTTCTGTCCGCATGCAGGAAAGCCTTACCGTGATAAGTTCACGCTCTTCTCCCTCATGGAGGATTTCGAGAACAGCACGAACAGCGGATTCATTGCGGAGAATGACGAGATAACGATCCGTCTCGAGGGGAAGATCATCAAGGGTGAGATCAGCAGGGATGGAGAGCTGGTTGCTGATGTTCCGGAGGAGATAAAGGCTATCATAGAGGAGGTGTTCCTCTCTTATCCGTATCTTCTTGGAACCGTGGAGGAGTGATATGGCAGATATCCTGATCAGAAACATCACCATCATGGAGACGCAGCCTCCGTTCACTGTTACGGAGAATGCTGATGTCGTGATAACGGGCTCTGTTATCGAAAAGGCCGGGAAAGGTGCCGGTGCTGGCGTTGAGGCAGAGAAGGTCATCGATGGCAGCGGCCGGATACTCATCCCGGGCAATGTCTGTGCCCATCATCATTATTACTCCGGACTTTCGAGGGGCATGCTTATATCCGCAGGTCCGCAGACGGATTTCATCCAGGTCCTCAAGGAGTGGTGGTGGAGGCTCGACAGGGCCCTTGATGAGGAATCTGTCTACTATTCCTCTCTCATATGCTCGATGGAGGCCGTGCGCCAGGGTACGACGGGAATCGTCGATCATCATGCCTCGCCATCATTCATCAGGGGTTCCCTCTCGGCAATTGCGAAGGGAATGGAAGAAGTCGGTGTCCATGGCGTCACATGCTATGAGGTGACGGACCGGAACAGGGGCATGCAGGAAGCTGAGGAAGGCGTTGCGGAGAATGTCCGTTTCGCTGAGGAAATCGATTCAAGGCTTACAGGCGGCGAGGAGGTCCTCACCGATGCCATGATCGGCGGGCATGCGCCATTCACGCTCCCGGATGAGGCTCTTGCCCTTATGGGCGAAGCCGTGAAGAAGACGAAGAGAGGTATGCATCTCCATGTCGCGGAGGATAAGTATGATTCCGTCTGGTCCCACCACATGCATGGTGATGATATCATGACAAGGCTGGACAGGTTCGGACTTCTCGGACCTGATACCCTCCTTGTCCATGGTGTTGCGCTCTCTCAGAAGGAAGTGGCGCTCCTCAATGAGCGTGGCTGTTTCCTTGCGCATAACGGACGCTCGAACATGAATAATCACGTCGGATACTTCCCGTATCTGCCGGATGTGAAGAAGCTCGTCATCGGTACCGATGGCTGCGGCGGAAATATGTTCGAGGAGCTGAAGATAGCATTCTTCAAGCACAAGGATGCTGGCGGACCGTGGTGGCCTGCGGACTTCCTTGCGGCGCTTTCACGCGGGAACACGCTTCTTGAATCGGCATTCCGTGGCAGGGCGAAGTTCGGGCGCATCGAACCAGGATACAAGGCAGACTGCGTGATACTGAGCTATCAGCCGCCTACGCCGCTGAGGAGCGAGAACGCTGCGACGCACTTCGTCTGGGGCATGTGCTCCGGAGATGTGGAGTCCACGATAATCAATGGCAGGCTCATCTATGAGAACAGGCATTTCACCTGTCTCGATGAGGAGAGGATATTCAGAGAGGCGCGCCATGCCGCAGAGCGTGTATGGGCCGCTGCGGACAGGATCAAAGCATAAGGAGAAGATATGATCAAGGACAGGATTGCCGAACTCGGCGAGAAGTACAGGGATTACACGACGGAGAATCTCTCCAAGCTCGTTCAGACGAAGAGCTACAGCTCTAAGGAAGAGGATGTATGCCGCCTTATCGTGAAGCTCTGCGAGGAAGCCGGATTCGATGAGGTGAGGATCGAAGGCCTTGGCTCAGTTGTCGGAAGAGTCGGCAACGGACCTAAGAAGCTCGCATTCGATGCGCATATCGATACAGTTGAGGTAGGAAACCTCAAGAACTGGGAGTTCGATCCGTTCTCAGGCGCAATCGAGGACGGCCTTGTGAAGGGAAGGGGCGCATCCGACCAGAAGGGCGGAGCTGCTTCCATGATCACTGCAGGAAGGATCCTCAAGGAGCTCGGATATGGCGGAGAGTATACGGTATACTTCACATTCACTGTCATGGAAGAGGACTGCGATGGCATGTGCTGGAAGTACATGATCGAGGAAGAGGGCATCAAGCCGGATCTCATCGTTTCTACTGAGCCCACAAGCTGCCGGCTCTACCGCGGCCACAGGGGAAGGATGGAGATCAGGGTGATCCTCCGCGGCATCTCCTGCCATGGATCGGCTCCTGAGCGCGGCGTATCCGCAGCCTACAAAGCTGCACGCGCGGCACTTGCCATAGAGCAGCTGAACAAGGATCTCCAGCCTGATGACGACAACTTCCTCGGAAAGGGAACGATCACGGTTTCCCAGATAGACGTCAAGGGACCATCGCAGTGCGCTGTCCCTGACTATGCGATGCTCTACTGCGACCGCCGCCTTACATGGGGAGAGGATGCCGATCTCGCCATCAGACAGGTCAAGGAATATGTCTCGAAGGCGACAGGGGACCCGGAGAGCGAGATCATCGTCGAGATGCCCGATTACGACAAGGTCGCATGGACTGGCACGAAGTATTCCCAGGAGCTCTATTTCCCGACATGGAAGCTTGATGAGTCCCATCCGCTCGTGCAGGCAGGAATCAGGGATTACGAGGATCTCTTCGGAAAGAAGCCCGTTGTCGACAAGTGGACATTCTCCACTAACCTCGTCGCAACCACCGGAAGGCACAAGATCCCCGCAATCGGATTCGGTCCCGGAGATGAAGCTCAGGCGCATGCACCGAATGAGATCAACAGGGTAGAGGACCTTGTCATCTGCTCGAAGTTCTACGCGATGCTGCCTTACGCACTCGAGGGCAAGGAATGATGTGACGGAGCGGGGTCATTCCCCGCTCGCATAACCAAGCCAGGCCTCCACCGATGAGATGAGATCCTTCAGCGAATTGATGAAGCCATCATCTCCGATGGAGGCTATTGCATTCCTGACGTTCCGTGTGAAATCCTTGGGCAGCGATGGGCAGAGCAGCTCTGCGTATCCCAGCAGCTTCTTCTCCCCGGGGTGCAGCACTCTGTTATATGCGAATACTGCATCGAATATGGATGCAAGGATTGCGGACAGCCGATGGTTCATGCTCACAGCATCGCCGCGCTTGAATGCAAGCTCAGCCTGGATGAGGAACGTTGCCATCCCGTTTCCGTCTACGATATCCATATTCTTCCTTATGATTCTCTCCCTGAGCTCTTCCGGATAGCTTCCGGATGCCTCTTTCCTGAGCGCACCGAGCCATCCATCCCTGTCGAAGAGGATATCCGATGTCCTGATGTTGTATACGAAGCAGGTCGTGTATCCGATCCTTGCATTGTGCTTTCTCCAGACCTCGTCCATCTGCCACTCAGTCCACTCCAGGGAGCGGTACATAAGATCGTATCCCCTGCCGCTGGCATCATGGGCTTCATCTCCTTCCTCGAAAGGCGAGACATCAACAGCATGATCCGCCATAAGAGATCCGAGGATCCGCTTCCTTTCCTCAGTGGGAACGCGGCTGTCGGAATAGATGTAGATGTCATAATCTGAATCGCTGTCATGTATGGCGCTTGTCATCGATCCGGAGAGGGCGACTGCCTTAACCATATCGAGGGCGCTGAAAGCTTCGGTGAGTTCTCTGATCATGGAATGAGTTTAGCGTCCCATGCTGCTATCTGCTTTCATAAAACCGCCATATAAGGTGCAGAAAAAGCCTGGCCGCAGCCAGGCGCTCCTCAGACCTTTCCGTCATCCCAGGCCAGATTGCCTTCCTTGTCCGTGTAGGTGTAGGCAATCGCATAGTAGATGATGGGATCCTTCGTCTTCCATCTTCTGTATGCTGCAGAGACAGCGGAGGCCATGCCCCTGTTGTTCACATAGTCCTTGCCCTTGTCGAGCATGATGGCCCTCAGCGATCCGAGCGATATCTGTATCTTCTTCGAATACAGAGCGATAGCGAGTTCTCCTATGAAATCATAGATCTCTTCATTCGTCATATTCGCACCTCCTCATACGATTCTACAGCCTGCCTGCCGGGAGCGCAATGCAGCAGTTATGGATACCGTGGATGCATTTTCCCAGGAGGGAAGGAAGATAGTTCTTGAACCCAGTAATATATGATATATAATATATGATATAAAACTCACCAGCTAAAGAGGAATAACATGGATTCAAAGTACTATAAGGAAGATGAGTATTGGGTCAGTCCGTTCAACTTCAGGGAAGGCAGCGAAGCCGATACGCTTAAGGGAAGGAAAGTGGAGATCCACGATGCCACGCTGAGGGACGGTGAGCAGACACCCGGAGTGGTCTTCTCCAAGGAAGATAAGGTAGCCATCGCCGAAAAGCTCATTGAGGCAGGTGTTACCAGGATCGAGGCGGGTATGCCTGCTGTATCACAGATGGATTACCAGGCAATAGCGGAGATATCCTCACGCTTCCCTGAAGCGAAGGTCTACGCATTCGCGAGGGCGATGAACCAGGATATCGACATGGCCCGGGATGCCGGCGTTGAAGGTGTTGTCATCGAGATCCCCATCGGTGCGCCGAAACTCAGGTACCAGTTCGGCTGGACATGGGAGAAGGTCCTCGAGAAAAGCATCGGGTGTATCCAGTATGCCCGTTCACAGGGGCTGAAGGCCGTCTATTTCCCATACGATACGACCAGAGCAGATGAGGATGATCTCGATAATGTTCTCAAAGGCCTTGTCGCCAATGATGCGATTCCCGATTCGATCGGAGTTGTCGATACGATGGGATGCGCTACCGCGACGGCGATCCAGTACCTTGTCAGGAAATTCAAGACAATGCTGGGCGGGATCAGCGTGGAGGTCCATACACATAATGACTTCGGTACGGCCGTTGCAAATGAGCTTGCAGGTCTGATGGCGGGGGCCAATGTCCTCCATTCATGCGTGAACGGCCTCGGCGAGAGGACGGGGAATGCGGCAACTGAAGAGCTCATCCTCAATCTGCAGATGCTTTATGGCTATGAGGATAAATACGATCTGAAGAAGCTGCAGCCGCTCTGTGATCTTGTGGCATCTATTTCCGGCATCCCGTTTGCCCCGAACAAGCCGTTCTGCGGTCCGAGGAATTACACCAGGGAATCCGGTATCGGAGTGGATCTTGTCGTGAAGAAGCCGCTAGCCATGTTCGCAACCGCTCCATCCTACTTCGGCAAGACCGCTGACGTAGCCCTTGGGAAGAAGAGCGGCAAGCTCTCCGTCGAATACTATCTTGATAAGATGGGCATCTCAGCGGACGCCGATCAGGTGGCTCAGATACTCGCACTGGTCAAGGAGAAGGGTATTAAGGAAAAGAGGCTTCTGACAGCTGCTGAATTCGAAGAACTCGTGAAGCAGGTTATCTGAATAGGCTTATGAACCATTGTTTTCCGCATATGACACAGCTGAGAACAAGGTATGGAAAAAGGAGTATATAATGAAAAGATTCATTGACATCAGTCTTCCGCATGAGAACGGTGGAACGGAACCATATCCACCAACAATTGAATTCTCTGATCACGAGGCAGGAGCTGCAAGACTTGCAAAGCTTGCAGGCATCGAGCCTACGGATTTCCCGAACTGCATGGCGCTTGCAACTGATAAGATCTCAGGCAGCAGCCATTCCGGAACGCATATCGATTCGCCTTGGCATTACAGCCCGGTCTGTGAGGGAAAGAAATCAAGATCAGTGGATGAGGTCCCGCTTGAGTGGTGCTATGGTGATGGAGTCGTTCTTGATATGAGGCACAAGAATCCCGGCGATGAGATCACGGTGGATGATCTCAAGGCTGCGCTTGATAAGATCGGATATACCCTCAAGCCTCTCGATATCGTCCTTCTGCATACAGGCTGCGACAAGTACTGGGGTACAGATACGCAGACATATCTTAAGATGCAGTCCGGTCTGGGTATCCCAGGTCTTGACTGGCTTCTCGATCAGGGAATCAGGTGCATCGGCATCGATGCATGGACACTGGACAGACCAGTAGGAGCAATGGCTGCAGAATACAGGAAGACAGGTGACAAGAGCGTACTCTGGGCGACCCATCTGCATGGCAGGGAGAGGGAGTATCTCCAGATTGAGAAGCTCGGTCACCTTGAGGATATACCGAAACCATACGGATTCACCGTTTCTGCCTTCCCCTGCAAGTTCAAGGGTGCCACAGCAGGATGGACAAGAGCTGTCGCGATTGTTGAGGAATGAATGTCTTTATCCCACGGCAAACATGCCGTGGGATGGACTCATGTGCAAGTGTAGAATCTATGGATCTGCTTTATTTATTTGTTAAGACAACAGAAATTAGCATGGATTCTTGTACATCAGAAGCCTTTTGTGATTTTGTTTGACTTCTGAATTTATACATGATATATCATATATGATTTTAAAGAGGAGGAAGCTGTGAAAAAACTCAAATCTGTTCTTGTTATCGCTCTTGTAGTGATGATGGCGTTCGTTTCATGCACCAAGGATGAGGAATCTTCGGATTCAGCAGGGACTAGATCAGCTGCATCGAATAAGAATATCAACATAGCTACTGCATCCGTCGGAGGTGCTTACTATGCTGTAGGGCAGGAGATCGCAAACCTTGTGAACAAGTATGCAGATGGACTTACAATGGCTCCGGAGGTTACCGCTGGTGCTGTTGAGAATCCAAGACTTGTTGATCAGGGGGATGCTGATTTCGGTATCACGAATGCGAACTTCGCATATGCAGGCGTTCGCGGAGAGGATCCGTATCAGAAGGTTCTGAACATTTCTGCTCTTGCCAATATGCATCCAAGTGTTTTCCATATCATCACGCTTGAAAGCTCCAATATCCATTCAATCGCAGATCTCAAGGGAGCTAAAATCGCAGTAGGCCCGGCTGGCGGCGGAACGATGCCGATTCTTGAGAATGTTCTTTCTCTCTATGGCCTCAGTGTGGATGATATAACTCCGAGCTATCTCAGCTATGATGATGGTTTTACACAGCTTTCGGATGGCAATGTCGATGTTGCTCTTGCTCTTTCCGGCTATCCTGCATCATCTGTCATGCAGATATCAACGCAGAAGGCGATAAGATTCATCGAAGTTACAGAAGAAGATATGGCTAAGCTCAGTGAAATGTATCCGTACTACAACACAATCATGGTTCCTGGCGAAGTTTACAACCTCGATGCAGATGCAAGGGCTGTAGGAATCGCAAATGTTCTCTTCTGCAACAATGATATCGATGAGGAGACGGTATATCAGGTTTGCAAGGCTGTTTTCGACAACCTTGACGAATTCGCAGAAAACAATGCTACAGCTGAGCAGATCGATCCGGATGCACTTGCAGATACGGCCATCGATCTTCATCCTGGTGCAGCAAGATACTACGCAGAAAGGAACCAGTAAAAGATGGATGCAGAGAGAAATATAAAGAAGTACAACAGCATGGTCGTCGGGGCCATAGCCGTTGCCGTCAGCCTCTTTCATCTGCTGAATGTTGCTGGCGTTGTCACTATATCGACAATGCCGATGAGAGTCGTGCACCTGTGTGCGATGATGCTCATCATCTTCCTCACGAAGGGCGTGAAAACGCCCGGCGTGAAGAGAAGCATTGATATTGTAGTAAGGACTGTCGGACTTATCCTCACGCTTGTGTGCAGCATATATCTGCTGGCTCGTTATGAGGATATCGCAAACAGCGGCGGTGTCACGGTTACTATGGACATCATTCTCGGTGCGATTATGATGATCGTGGTTCTTGAGGCAACAAGACGTTCGGTCGGAATGGTCCTCGCGATAATTGCTGCGATCTTCCTTGTCTATCCGTTCGTCGGACCTTATCTTCCAGGAATCCTGTCCACAAGGAACTACAGCCTGACGAGGATCATAACCCTGCTCTTCACGACAAGCGAAGGTATCTATGGGCAGCCGATCAGCGTATCAGCGAACTATATCATCATCTTCTGCATCTATGGAGCATTCCTTTCCTCGTTCGGTGCAGGGGAGTTCCTCTTCAAGTTCTCATCATGCTTCACAAAGAGATTCGTTGCGGCTTCTGCTAAGACGTCCATCATCTTCTGTGCGCTGCTTGGTATGATAAGCGGCTCTGCAGCGGGTGTTGTCGCTGTTGCAGGAAGCCTTACGATTCCTATGATGATCAGGGAGAATTACACGAAGGAGGAAGCCGGTGCCATTTCTGCGGTTGCTGCCACAGGCGGGCAGATAATGCCACCTATCATGGGTGCTGCTGCATTCATCATGGCATCCATCATCGGAGTTCCGTACCTTGAGATCATGAAGGCCGCTGCTATTCCTGCCATACTCTACTTCTTCAGTATCTTCGTAATCGTGCATCTTCTCGCGAAGAAGAGGCACATGCAGAAAGCGGAAACATTCGGCGATGTGACTTTCAAGTCCGTTATAAAGGAAGACTGGCCACTTGGAATCCCTATCGTGGCGCTCATCATAATGCTTGTCGTGGGGTATTCCCCGTTCAAGGCTGCATTCTGGTCTATCCTTGCTCTCCTTGTGGTATATATTCCATATAAGTGGGTAAAGGACAAGTCTTTTGATGTCAAGGATTTCGGTAAGCGCATAGTTGTTGCTCTGAGGCAGGGTGCCACTGATACGGTAAGCATTGCAATAGCATGTGCTGCCGCAGGAATCATCAGCGGAATACTCTCTGTAACAGGTCTTTCCGTAAAGCTTGCTTCGCTTATCGTTGAGATCTCGAATGGCCATCTGATCATTGCTCTTCTCCTTACGATGGTGATTTCTCTCATCCTCGGAATGGGACTTCCGACAACGGCTGCATATCTTGTTCTTGCTTCCGTTATCGCGCCAGCACTTGTGCAGATGGGGGCATCGCTCCTTGCAGCGCATATGTTTGTTTTCTACTTCGGCTGTATTTCAACGATCACACCACCAGTTGCCCTTGCATCCTATGTTGCTGCCGGTATAGCGAAGGCAAACCTGAACAGCGTTGGCTATAAAGCTTTCTGGTATGGTATAGTCAGCTTCCTCATCCCCTATGTGTTTGTTTATGGTGAGGCGCTCCTGATGAATGGCACTGTTATCGAGATTATCTCTACTTCGGTCTTTGCTATAATCGGAACAATGGCTATAGGCATGGCTATCGTTGGATATGTCCTGACAGATGCCAATGCAATCATGAGGATCCTCCTTGTGATAGCAGGTGTACTGATGATCTGGGTTGGTCTTGCATCCAGTCTGACAGGTACTGCCATTTTCGTGGCCATAGTGCTTATTTCAGCATATCAGAAGAAGCAGAGAAAAGCTGTGACCGCAGCTTGAGAAGCAGAGGAGGCAGGTTGCCTGCCTCCGAATCTATGCAGTACATGTCCCGGGGATTTCCCCCGGGAATGTTCTTGACCATGCTACGGTTTTTTATGTCACACTGACAGACGGTATCCTACTGTATTCTTCACAAAAAGCGTCGAATCTGATTTATTATTTCTTAATACTGATGGACTATCATCTCAGATTTATATTCTGGTGTATCGATTTTACGCTGGACGTCATTGAGGAATGATCTGGCGTATTCCATACATCATACGGCTAATGCGGCATGTGGTGCACATGATATTCCATAATTAGTATGTTAGGAGGCGAAATGACTGGGTATCAGACTAAATCAGAGATTGTATATCATATTATTCTGGACAGGATAATCTCAGGAGAATACAAGCCAGGGGATAAGCTGATTATCAGGCGCATCGCCAAGGAACTCAACGTCAGCGAGATTCCAATCAGGGAAGCAATAAAGAATCTTGAGGCAGAGGGATATGTAACACATGATGCCAATAAAAGCGTCCTGGTCTGGAAGTGCAGCAGAGATGAGATTGATGGTGTCTTCCATATCAAAGGCGTGCTGGAAGGTTATGCTACGCGTATGAGTATCGACTATCTTACTCCTAGCGACATCGAAGAGCTGAAAGCGATAAACGAAGAAATGAGGACTGCATGCACTGGCGAGGAGGCTACAAGGTTCTCAGAGCTCAATGAGAAATTCCACATGAGAATATACCGCGACAATCCCAATCGGAATCTGGTTTCCATGATCAAGGAGCTCTGGATAAAATGGGCAGTCACGAGGCGTGTTTTTGCTACTGCACCATCCAGAATGGATGATTCAATTGCTGACCATGAAAGGATAATTGAACTGATCCAGGCGAAGGACTACGATACGCTTGAGATGTTTACTAGAGAACATAAGTTCAATGCCGGCAGAGAAATGATTAAGAAACTCTGATTTGCTGTCATATTTTTCAAAGACATAGTGCTAGAATTTGATTTCCCTGAATAAGGATATATAATATATCATATATTGTTAATGACTACCTTTTCATATATGGGGAATCTGCTATGGACTCAAAAAGAAAGGATTTTGCGCATAAGCTCATCGGAAGCGGCCGAGCGGCAGCTTTCCGCAGTGATGTGATTGAAAGCATCATGAATGGTGGACATAAGCCATCATATGCTCCTCAGCTCCATCCGAACTACAGGCCTCCGGAAGAGAGAAAGCTCCGGACAGGGGAGAAGTGTACCCCCTCTGTATGCTTTTCCTGTCATAATACCTGTGAGTGTCTTGTGTATACGGATGCTGTGACTGGGGATGTACTCAGAGTTGAAGGTGATCCTGAGAGTCCGCAGACGCATGGGCGTCTATGTGCAAAAGGGCTTTCTGCTGCGGATCTTGTATACAATCCGGAACGCCTGAAGAAGCCGCTGAAAAGGGTCGGTGAACGAGGCAGTGGTGAATTCGTGGAGATATCATGGGATGAGGCACTCGATACAGTTGCTTCCAAGATGATTGAATACAAGAAGAAGTATGGACCTGGCGGCGTTGCTATGCTTGAAGGTACTAAGCGAGGTTGGTCACGCAGCTATTCGAGGCTTGCAAACGTCTTTGGCCTTCCTAACCATGGTGCTGCCGGCTGGGCTCAGTGTCTCTGGCCGAGACTGATAGATGTCAATATCACATTCGGCAGAGGACTGAACTATCCTGAGACATATGATATACCGAATGCTGATTGCCTTGTATGCTGGGGAATCAATCCTGCCGTTACATGGGGAGGCGGGCGAGGCGGTGATATCATGGAGGCAAGGCAGCGCGGAGCTGCGCTTATTGTGGTTGATCCATTCCTTAGCGAAACCGCTGCAAAAGCTGATATCTGGCTGCAGCTGAAACCGGGAACGGATACTGCCCTTGCTCTTACGATGATCCACATCATCTTTGAACGAAACCTTCAGGATCAGGAATTCCTGGATAGCTATGCATATGGTACAGAGGAGCTGAGGAAGGCTGTTGAACCTTATACTCTTGAATGGGGGAGCCGCATAACCGGAGTCGATGAGGAAACGATACTCAAGGCAACACTTCTTTATGCCTCCGCTGATAGTGCCTCGCTTCTTAGATGCCTTGCTGTCGATCAGCAGCATGATAGCATACAGGCTTGCCGTGCGCTTTCATGCCTGATTACGATAACGGGGAATATAGGGAAGCCTGGCAGCAATAATATCTGTTCTTCGAGAGGTGAGAGGAAACAGGATACGCTTGATTTCATCCGATATAAGGATATGCCAAAAGATGTAGAGAAGCTTCGCTGCGGCTATGATGAGTTTCCGCTTCTGACGCAGGAATTCAGCCCAGTTCCTACGGCACATATGCCGACATTCTGGGAACAGGTCATAAGCGGTAAGCCTTATAGAATCCCCTGTGCTCTGATTTTCGGAAGCAATGCCAAGGTAATATACACAAATGCAACGCTTGTGGAGGAAGCCCTGAAGCATTTTGAGTTCCTTGCTGTTTCTGATCTTTTCCTTACCCCTACAGCGAAGATGGCCGATATCGTATTCCCCGCATCCAGCTGGCTTGAGCGCAATAATGTCATAAGCTCATTCCAGACATGCAATACATGTACGCTCATCGAACAGAAGGTAACGACTGTTGGTGAGGCGCGTGATGATATAGATATCGTCTGCGAACTCGCGAAGAGGCTAGGCGTCGCAGATAGCTTCTGGCCTAGCCAGGCAGAGTTCTATGACTGGATTCTTGAGCCGACAGGACTGACATTCCGTGAAGCTGCAGCCAGACGCAGGCTCTATGCGCCTCAGCCTTATGGCAAGCATAAGACAGATGGCTTCAAGACTCCAAGTGGAAAGATAGAGCTATACAGCACTCTGGCCGAATCAAAAGGCGTGACGCCGCTGCCGTATTACACACCATCTTTCCAGGGCGACGAAGCTACGCCAGAGCTCAAGAAGGAATATCCTCTGATAATGTCAACGGGCCGTCATGAAGTTGCTTTCCGCCATACTGAGAACAGGCAGAACCCACTGCTTCTGGAACTGAACCCTTATGCAACGCTCGATATTAACCCGCATACAGCAATGAGCCTTGGTATCTCAGATGGACAGAAGGTCCTTATTGAAAGCACCGCAGGCAAAGCTTATGCAAGGGCAAGATATACGGTTGGGCTACGCCGTGATGTCGTACAGGGCATTGCGGGCTGGGCTGGGGATCAGAATATCAACAGAACGGTTCCCTGGGGAAAATATGCAGAAGGTGTCGGCACAGTCTGTGCACGTGGTTATCTATGCCGCGTATCACCGGTTGAGGAATGATCATGGAGAATTGCTATCTGATAATAAACATTGATAGATGCTGGGGCTGCAGGTCATGTCAGGTTGCCTGCAAAGTTGAGCATGGTCTTACTGACAAGGATTCAAGGCCGATGGAAGCCATCAGAGTGGAAATGGAAGGAGAATCATGCGCAACATGCGAAGCTGTCCCGCTGACATGTATGCACTGCGATGATCCGAAATGCGCTTCCGTCTGTCCCCAGGAAGCTATTTACAGGGATGAGGAGGGGCTTGTCCAGGTTGATGAGGCGAAATGCGTCGGATGCGGACTCTGCAGCAAGGCTTGTCCATATGGTGCCATAGGGCTGAAAACCGTGAGCGGAAAGCGCAAGGCAAGCAAATGCGACATGTGCCGTGATCGTCGGTCCAGAGGATTCATGACAAGCTGTGAGCAGCATTGTACCGGAGGAGCTATTGTGAGCTGCGGGGAAGGCAGGCTTCAGGAAATGTTGTCTCCGTTCCCTTATAAATGGAGTACAGGGAAGACTATCTATGTCAGTCAAAAGATATCGTCGCTCGGAAAGTTCTGAGATTCTGACCACGGATAAGGATAAGGCTGCAGAACGCATGGATAGCATAGAAAGGATGAAAGCACGGGGCAAAGGCCCTCTCGTCATCGCGATATCGGGGATGAAGAAAACAGGGAAAACCTCACTTGTCGAAGCGCTGCTGCCTCTCCTTTCTGCGGAGAATCTCCGTGTCGCTGTCATCAAGCATGACGGGCATTCATTTCTTCCGGATCCGGAAGGTACTGATACGGGAAGGTTCATGGCTTCAGGTGCTGAGGCTGCTGCAATATTCGATGGAAGCAAGTTCAAGATAATAAGGAATGAACCTGCTGATGAGCACATGCTGCTCAAGGCTTTTGAGGATATGGATATTGTCCTCCTTGAGGGATTCCGGCACTCATCATGGCCAAAAATCGAAATAGTCAGGGCTGGTGTATTTGAACATCCTGTTGCTGACCCAGCAACCATGATAGCTCTCATGACTGATCTGCCGATATCATTCCCTGGTGTTCCTGTCCTGTCCATCGGGGATGCGGACACTGCCTCCCGGATTATATTGGACATATTCTATAAAGGAAGGAAATGATGATCGGAACCGTTGCCGTTATTCTTGCTGGGGGCAGATCGAGCAGGATGAACGGGCAGGATAAAGCACTTATTGATATGGGTGGCATTACCCTCGTTGAGCTTCAGTACAGACGCTGGTATGGTGTTTTTGATGAGACGGCTGTATCGATAGGTAGACCAGGCCGCTATCCATTTCTTGGGTCAATATGTACGATTGCCGATGAGACAGAGTCTTCCGGTCCGTTTTCAGGATTGCTTTCTGCAATGAGAAGCATTGAAGCAGAACGGTTCTTCATTGTTGCTGTGGATATGCCGTTCTCTTCTCCTTCTCTTGGGAGATTCATCGTAAACAGCCTGGGGAAGCATGATGCTGCCCTGATAAGGAGAAAAGACGGGCATCTTGAACCATTGTTTGCGGTATATTCCAGACGCTGCCTGCCTGTCGCCGAGGATCTCTTCAGAAAAGGTGAGAAATCCATAGTCCATGGGCTTATTCCCCGCATAGATGCCAGAATCCTGAGCGAGGAGGATATCCCATACGATGCATCGATTCTGCTGCAGAGTGCAAATACTCCGGATGAGTGGAAGAGTCTTGTCAAGCCGTCTGCTGGCTCGCAAGCACAGAATTGATATAAGCGGGGTCGAATAATCAGAAAGCGCTGTTTCAGATTATCATCATGCTTCACCACTCTGAATCAGTGTCTGTGTTATAGAATTGTTGCGAAAAACCCATTGACTTGCCGATGGGATGAAAGCAACAGATTCAGAATGTGATGAGAGAATGCTTGCCATATTCCCGGTTCTGAATGTCTCCATTTGTTGCAAATTGTTTCACCAATGATTTCTGAATTGGGATATACTGTTCTCTGGAAGCGGATGCTTCCGAAGATAACTACCCATTATGCAAGGAAAAGCATAATGGAATGGAGGAAAGATGCCTCAGACAGCAATAGATGACAGGATCGTCAGGGTCGATGCAGTCGCGAAGGCCAGGGGCGAGGTGAAGTATGTCTCTGACTACTCCTTCCCGGATATGCTCTATGCATATATGATCCGCTCCTCGATTCCCCGCGGAACGATAGATTCGATAACGCTTCCGGATCTTCCGGAGGGATACTGGTTCATCACCTATAAGGATATTCCGGAGGAAGGGAAGAACGAGCTCTGGATGATCCAGAAGGACTGGAGATGCTTCGCGGAGCAGGATGTGAAGTACGTCGGGGAGACAATCGGTCTTCTCGTAGGGCCTGACAGGAATATGCTGAAGTTCCTGTCCGAGCGTATCGATATAAAGTACACCGAGCAGGAGCCCGCCATAACCATAGATGATGCCCTTGCCCTCAAAGGCGGTCCGATCATCGGGGAGGACAACATTCTCTGCCAGCTCTACGTAGAGAAAGGCGAGCCGATGGATCAGGTGTTCGCCAGGGCCGATTCGGTCTATGAGGAGACGATAGAGACAGGCTTCCAGGAGCATGTGCACCTTGAGACGAACGGGGCGATCGTAACGATCGAGGATGGGAAGTATACTTTCTATGCCTCTGCCCAGTGCCCGTTCTACATCCGCAAGGCAGTTGCGGGCCTTCTCGGTCTCCAGGCTGAGGATATCGTGGTGAAGCAGACGACCACCGGCGGCGCATTCGGCGGAAAGGAGCATTTCCCCGATGTCCTCTGCGGTCCGCTTCTCGTTGCCGAGCATAAGATAAAGAAGCCGATCAAGCTTATCTTCGACAGAGAGGAAGATATGCTTTACTCAGTGAAGCGCCATCCGTCGAAGACAACGTTCAGGACGGCTCTGGACAAAGAGGGGAACATTCTCGGTATCGATGGGCTTGTCATCTATAACTGCGGCCCGTATCTCTCAGGATCCTTCGTCGTTCTCCAGCGCGGAGTCTTCCATGCAAATGGCGTCTACGACATTCCCAATACATATGTGAAGGGCATAGGAATCGCGACGAACACATTCCCGTCCGATGCCTTCCGCGGCTTCGGTGCTCCGCAGACGCTCTACGCGATCGAGACGCACCTTGAGCATATTGCGAAGAAGTTCGGCTTCGATCCAGCTGAATATAAATCGAGATACTTCATCAAGCAGGGCGGTGAGACAATCACCAATGGCCATGTCGTGGAACGCGTCGTCCTGCCAGAGATGATGAAGCAGGTCGTCGATGCTTCTGATTATTTCCGGAAGGCAAAGGAATATGCCCCTGGTTCAGGCCGTGGTATCGGAATCTCATTCTACAACCATGGAGGCGCTTTCACCGGTAACGGCGAGCAGTCTATCATCAAAGCCCATGCAAGGCTTGTGAAGACAGGGGAGCGCGTCAGGATAGAAGTAGGATCGACAGAGATGGGGCAGGGCTTCCAGACGACGCTCCGCAAGATCGCTGCTTCCACCCTTGGGATTTCAATCGATGATGTTGATTATGACAATCCCGATACATCGAAGGTTCCTGATTCCGGTCCTACGGCAGCTTCACGCTCGACGATGATCGTCGGACGCCTGATCGAACGCTGCGCAGAGGAGATGAAGGAGCGCTGGGACGAGGGAGACTTCTCCGTTGAGAAGGAGTACGAGCACCCAGAGGGGCATCCATGGGATCAGAACACGTTCCGTGGAGATGCCTACCTCGGCTATGGCTGGGGGTGCTGCGCGGTGGAAGTCGAGG
>CALXKY010000017.1 GCA_944389055.1 uncultured Spirochaetaceae bacterium
AAATACGGAAGTATCTTCTTCCTCTCACGGCAGAGCTCGATGAGTCCCTCAGGGAATGTGTCGGGATGGATATAGAGCATCCTCAGCACGAAATCCCCATCAAGCATGGAAAGCCTGTCCATCAGCTCCACAAACCGCGAGCTTCCGCCATTATCCGTACCATATGCTCCCAGATCCTGGGCAACGATATTGATCTCGTATACCCCCTCGGAGATAAGACGCTCGGCCTCGGCGATGATCCTGTCCATCGGACGTGATCTCAGCGGTCCGCGGATAACGGGTATCGCGCAGTATGCGCAGCGATGGTTGCATCCCTCGCTTATCTTGAGATATGCGGATCCCGGATAATTCAGGAGCACCTTCCTGTCATCGCGCTCCTTGTCAGGATCGGGATAATCAGGGATGAGGAGCTTCTCCTTCCCTTCCAGAACCGCAGGAAAGAGCGAAAGGTCACGGTTGCCGAATATCGCATCGGCTTCCTCGAGCTCCATTTCACGCCCATAGCGTTCGGCAAGGCAGCCGGCAAGTATCATCCTCGCGTCCGGATTGAGCTCATGGAGGGAGAAGAAGGTATCGATTGACTCCTTCTTTGCGCTTTCGATGAAGCCGCATGTATTGACGACGATGACATCCGCCTCTGCGGCATCTTCCGTGCGCTCATAGCCATTCTCAAGCGCATACGACAGGAGTATCTCCGAATCAACCTGATTCTTGGCACAGCCAAGACTTTCGATATATATCCGCTTCACGGAAGGAATCGTATTCCATCGTCCCCGCTATTGCAACACAGGCCTCATCTATCCAATCAAGCCTTTTCCTTCTATCATTTCCGCATGGACAGGACGATACGCGTCAGGAGCTCCAGGCTGGACAGGACCGCAGCAGAGCTGGAGGCGCTCGGAAGGGAGAAGGAAAGCGAGCTGGAAGCTGCAGGGGCCATACACGGGCCGCTCTTCCGCGGCATCTGCATCGCACCGGCCCTTGAGGAAGGCAGGCTTGGTTATTTCTCCCCATCGGACCAGTCCATTGTCATTTCAGAGGATGCCGTCACAAGCTGTTCCGGGGAGACTGTCAGGAACATCTTCCTTCATGAGCTTGCGCATGCAATGGACTGGAACATCAGCAGATCCATCTCAGGCCATTCGGTGCTTTTCAGGCAGTACTGCCGCATGCTGGGTATGGACCCCGGATTCGAGAAAAGCCGCATCAGGACAGGAATCAGCGCGGACAGAAGCAGGAAGGAGAAGATAAGGAAGCTCCTTGCGCTGTCCTCCTCCCCTTTCGAGAATGAGGCAGCTGAGGCGATAAGGAAAGCAAAGCAGCTGATGGCGGAAGCAGGTATGGAGAATGCGGAGGAAGACGACAAGAGGATCTGCATGGTGCCTCTCTATGAAGGCAGGCGATTCCCGTTCTCGATCAGGCAGCTCCTTTCCTTCATCTCATCCAGCACCGGCGTATACGTAGTTGTCTCCTGGAACGGAGAATCGAAGCAGGCCATCGCATATGGTTCTCTTGAGGAGACGGAAGCCGCGATTTACCTCTATGACTATCTCGTCTCAGCCACGGAAAGGGAAATACGGAAGCTAAGGGCCGGAGGGGAGAAAGTATCGAAGGACAGCTTCCTCAGAGGAGTCATATCAGAGCTATCGGGGAAGACTGCTGAGACCTCTTCGGATAACGCGCTTGTGGCTATCAGGGATGAGAATATGCGTCTTACGCACGAGATTGTCTTTCCCGATACGCGCATATCGCATCGCACGCTCCGCTCACGCGGCGGCGATGCCGCAAGCTTCAGCAGGGGCAGAGGCTTCGGAGGAAAGCTTGATATCCCCAGCGGAATAGGCAGAAAGAAGATCGGAGCGGAGTGAACAAAGATGATGATTCCGTTTATACTCTCCTTATGATTTCCCTAGAACCGAAGAAGATGCAGGGAACTGTTGAAGTCCCGGCATCGAAAAGCCAGACGATCCGGGCCTTCCTGATAGCTGCGGCTGCGGAAGGAACATCAATCATACGACACCCGCTGATCTCATCCGATACGCTCTCATGCATCGAAGCTGTGAAAGCATTCGGCGCTGAAGTGCGGTTCAGCCAGGACAGGTCAGAGGCTGAGGTCATCTCGCGTGGATTAAGAGCATCAGGTCCTCTGACCGTCGATGCAGGAAACAGCGGGACAACAACCTATCTGCTCCTGCCGATGGCAGCTTCGCTCGCCGTTCCCGTGACGATCACGGGGGATGAGCAGATGCGCCGCCGCCCTACGCTGCCGCTTTCCGAAGCGATAAGGGCATTGGGCGCAGAAGCACATGATACGGATGGGAAACCGCCTGTGACAGTGAACGGACCGCTCAGGGGCGGGCATGTATCAATCGAATGCAGGACAAGCCAGTACCTCTCTGGCCTGCTGCTCGCGGCTCCGCTTGCATCCGGACCTACAGTGATAGACTGCCCTATTCTCTATGAGAAGCCATATGTATCACTCACGCTCGGCTGGCTGGACAGGCAAGGAATCAGATACACGATCTCGGAGGATTACATGCATTCCGAGGTTGAAGGAGGTCAGGAATACAGGCCATTCGATGAATACATAAACGGAGATTTCTCATCAGCTTCGTTCTTCTTCGTGGCAGCAGCGATAAGCGGGACCTCGATAACGGTACAGGGCCTTGACAGGAATGATCCCCAGGGCGACAAGGCAATCCTTGATGTACTGGAAAAAATGGGATGCATGATAGCCTGGAACGGGAATTCAGTGACAGTAACCGGACCTGAAAAGCTTTCAGGAGGCACTTTCGACCTCAATGCGATTCCGGACACCCTCCCTGTGCTCGCAGTTGCTGCAGCAGCCGCGCATGGCACTGTGAAGCTGACGAACGTACCTCAGGCCAGGATCAAGGAAACGGACAGGATCCGCTGCATGAGGGAGAATCTGGAGCGCCTCGGCGTTGAGGCGGAAGAGGAACCGGACGGACTCATCATACATGGCACGGGCAGCTTCAGCGGAGGCCGTGTCCAGGGGTACGGAGACCATAGGATCATCATGGCCATGGCGGTGGCATCCGCCGCCGCTGACAGTGCGATAGAAATAGACGACGAGAAGGCGGCAGCCGTTACATTCCCCTCTTTCTTCAGCCTTCTCGAGACCATAAGGAGATAACATGTACGACTTCAGATCAGACACATTCACCCAGCCTTCGGAGGAAATGAGGAAGGCTATGTACAGAGCTGAGACAGGCGATGATGTGTATGGAGAGGATCCGACTGTCCAGCGCCTCCAGCGCCTTGCGGAGGAGATCACGGGAAAGGAGGAATCCCTCGTTGTCTCATCGGGGTGCATGGGGAACCTCATACCGCACATGATCAAGGGTGGCAGGGGCAAGGAAGTGCTATGCGCTGCCGAATCCCATATCGTGAGGCATGAGATCGGCGCTGTCGTCTCGCTTTCAGGCACGCTTCCGGTCACGGTTCCCTCCGATAACGGCATCATGAAGCCGGAGGATGTAGAGAAGAATGTCCACGGCTATGCATACGACATGTCTGAGACAGCGATGATAGAGACGGAGAACACGACCTCAGGACTCATATATCCGATGGAGAATCTTGCAGGGATAAAGAGCGTAGCGGAACGCCATGGGCTCTGGGTTCACCTCGATGGAGCCAGGATATTCAACGCTTCGGTGGAAACAGGCGTATCGGTAGAGGAGTATGCCTCAACTGCCGATGACATCACATTCTGCCTCTCAAAAGGCCTTGGCTGCCCAGCATTCTCAGTACTTTCATCCACCCATGATTTCATCAGGGAAGCAAAACGCTGCCGCAAGATCCTCGGAGGAGGCATGAGACAGGTCGGGATCCTCGCCGCTGCAGGCATCTACGCCCTTGAGCACAACATCGCAAGGCTCAGGGATGACCACGAGCATCGCAAAGCCATCTCGGACGCACTGGAAGCGACAGGCTGGGCTGACGTGAGGATATCATCAACGAATATGATCTTCTTCACAGCCTCCTACCCCATGCAGTCCATCATCGAGGCGTTCAGGCGCAAGGGTGTCCTCTTCCTCGAGGATGGAGGAATGGGAAGGATCGTCACATCGCTCAACAACACCGATGATGATACGGAAGCCACTGTAAGGATCATCAGGGAGATGAGACCGGCGGAGTTCTGCATATGAGAACAGTGATAGCAGTGCATACAGGTACGGGCAACAGCCTGTATCTCGCGAAGAAGATACCAGGGGCCGAGATACATCTGATCAGGGATTTCCTTTCCGGAGACTATGTGCTTCCGGATGATACCGACAGGCTCGGCATCGCGTTTCCCGTCTATTGCTGGGGACTGCCATGGCCGGTTCGGGAATTCATATCGAAGTGTCTTGCAGGACGGGACAACACAGGACTCGGATATGTCTTCGGCCTGGCCACGTGCGGGGCATTTCCGCTCTATACCCTCCACGATCTCTCGGCAGCGCTCGCCGACGCAGGCATCGTGCTATCGTACGGGGCTTCATTCCGCTTCCCCGATGCATACCTGCCGCTGCAGAAGAAAGCCGTCACAGATGACAAGGCAGCGGAGATGGCTGAGAAAGCAGAAGCGGGAATCGCAGAGGCAGTGCGGGATATAATGAATGAGGAGATAAGGATCCCGCGCCGCGGACCGGGCTGGCGGCTTGTCAGGGCAATCTCATCGGCCGCGATGAAGCCGCGGAGCAATGAATCCCTTCACGCCATGCCTTCATGTACCGGATGCGGCACATGCAGGGCAGTATGCCCGATGGGCAATATAAGCATGGAATCCGGCCACCCTGTCTTCGGTGACAGATGCATCTCATGCTTTGCCTGCTACCACATGTGCCCTGTGAATGCTATAGAATATAAGTGAGCCACGGGACAGTACCACGGGCTAGTGAATACAAAGGAGCTAGAAAGTGAATTTTGACATCGCAGCCGACAGACGCAACACGAACAGCATCAAATGGAACAGGGAAGCCATAGAGAATATCTCGGCGAACCCCGCAGCAGAACCATTCTGGGTAGCTGACATGGATTTCCTCCCCGAACCCCATGTGCATGAGGCGGCAAGGGTGCTTGCGGGCCTCGGGATCTACGGATACCCATCATTCCCGAAGGACGCTTCAGCAGTAGCCGCATGGCTCAGGACGAAGCATGGATGGATACTCCCGCAGGAGAAGATCCATTATGCGCAGGGACTGCTGCATGCCCTCTCGCTTTCAGTGAACCTCTTTACGGAAAAAGGCGCGAAGCTCCTCATCCCCTCCCCGATGTACAGGCCTTTCAGGACAATACCGGAAAGGAATGGAAGGGAGATCATCGAGCATGATCTCGGATACGCCGATGGCCTCTTCTACCTCGACAGGGAACGCTTCGCATCCGATGCCGCTTCTGCAGACATGATCATATTCTGCTCACCGCAGAATCCATCGGGCATCGTATTCTCAGAAGATGATCTTGAATTCGTGCTCAGGACTGCGAAGGAAAGGGGCATCCCGGTCCTCTCCGATGAAATCCACTCCGACCTGGTGCATCCGGGAGCAAAGCATCTTCCGATGGGACTTGTGAATGAGCATGTAGGAGCAGAATGCATAACGCTCTTCGCACCGTCGAAGACATTCAATATCGCAGGAGAGCACTGCGGTTTCGCCGTATTCTCCGATCCAGACATGGAAGAGGCATTCGTGAAAGCAGAGAGTGCCCTCTGGCTCGATGAGCCCGGCCTCTCGATCGGTGAACTCGCATATGCCGCATATGCAAAGGGAACGGAATACAACAAGGCACTCTGCCGCTATCTTGGGGAGACAGCGGATGCGATGCGGAAGTATCTTGCCGCGTCCTGCCCCGGCATGAAGCTCGTGAATGGACAGGCTTCGTTCGTGACATTCATCGACTGCTCGGAGTACTACCAGAAGATAGAGACCGAGGTGCTCGCGCATCCTGACAGATACAGCGGCGGCGAAGGCGGCGGAGCGCTCTCACGCTTCTTCGGCGTCACAGCCGGTGTTGCCATGAATGACGGAACATGGTTCGGAAGCCAGTGGAAGGACTTCGTCCGCTTCAACTACGGCACTTCCAGGGACCGTGTCATGAAAGCCCTTGAAAGGATGGTCAGAGCGGTAAAGTCCCTCTGAAGGGAGTGCCGGAACTGTTCACCGGAGTGCCTCGCCTCCATCCTCTGACATAGAGGAGAACGGCGAGGCATTTCTTTCCATAGAGATCCTCCATCGCCCTGGCATAGGCCGTTATCTGCCCGAGATGCTCTGCTTCATCCATGAACCTGTCCGTCTTGTAATCAACAACGAGATTGCATCCGCTGCCGAATATGACAAGGTCAGCAGAACCCTCCGCCACACCATCCTCCGCGGGATAGAAGAACCTCACCTCTGTCTCTGCTTTCCTTCCTGCAACGACGCTGCGGAAGAATCCGGATTCCCTGAACGACTCAATTATGCCGGAAAGCACAGAGATCAGCACGCTGCGCTCTTCATCTGACAGACCTGCAGGGAATACGTAACGGGGTTCGTCCCCACGCATCAGGCATTCAAGCGCAAGATGGACCATCGTGCCGAATTCCTGCTGCATGGAATGCTTCCTGACTATCTCATCGGAAGGAAGCGGAGGAAGTTCCTCTCCTTTATGCACAGCACGCTCTTCCTCACGGTGCGAAGCATCCTTGACACCGAATCTGCGTTCAGAGTACTTAGGTTCAGGAGATACAGGAAGAGAATAGAAATCATAGTCTGAAATGATTTTTTCAGAAGAGAAAACCTCATCTTCCTTCAATTTGGGGATATTGTCAGGGATACAGCCAAAGCCTTCGGAATAAATATCCAGAAGCGATAGCCCCACCCTTCTCGACCGCATATGAGCAGTCACGATCACATGATCGACAGCACGCGTAAGAGCAACATACAGAAGCCTTCTCAGCTCTGCCTCCTCACGCCTTGTGCGGTAAGCGGCAAGCTCCCTGAGCAGGAGATTCCCACCGCCTTCGGTTATATCAGGCATAATGCATGGATCCGGGCCTCCTATGGATATGAGCTTTGAGCGGGATGCCTGGTTTCCTGATCCATGATCGGCGTCTGCGATTATGACAACCGGGAACTGAAGACCCTTGGATCTATGTATCGTCATGATCTGCACGCCATCGGTCTCAAGATGCTGGACCGTAGCATTCTTCAGCTTGCCAGCCTGCCCGATGAGGGGCCTGAGATAATCGAGGAAGGCCGGAAGCGAACGTCCGTTTGCATCATAAAGCGCTGCCGCGGCCCATATGTAGCTATAATGCTCCGCATAGACGGAAAGATATCCGGAGGACATGAGATAGGCATTGTATCCGCTATCGTGGAAAAGACGCGTCAGCAGCCCTGTGATACCGATTCTGCCGGCAAGCGGCCTGAGCGACTGATAGAGTTCCCTGACTGATGCATAAGCTTCAGCATCGGATGCCGACCGGAAACCGGGATCAGCAGAGAACGCGGAGCTTCTGTCATCCATCATGAACAGCAGCCCCTCATCCGAGATCCGCGCAAACGGGGAGCGGAGCACCGCCATGTATGCAAGCCTGTCCTCAGGGTATATAAGCAGCTGCAGGAATGCGTAGATATCCCAGCCGACGCCCTCTATGGCTGCTGATGTGCTTTCCTGCACGACATATGGAATGCCCCTTGTACGGAATGCCCGTTCGATGGGCATCTGCGGCGCCGCGGTACGGAGCAGCACCGCAATCTCGCCATAGCGTGGCCTCCGGAGGCCGCCATCTCCATCGGGAATGAGGTAATCATCGCTGCCGACGATGCGGCGGACCTTCTCCGCTATGTATGCGGCCTCTGAGTCATCGCCGGAGGCAAAGCCCTCCTCTCCCTTTTCCGGAGCAGGAACCGCCGCAAGCTCTATCGCCGGAACAACTCCAGGCATCGGAGGACGGGCAGATATCGGCTCTGCATCGGCATAGAATGACATGTACCTCTCTCCAGTAAGACGCTCAGCTATACGCTCGGCCTCCAGATCCGCATCATCGGGGCCAGCGGCGAATACGGAGGAGAAGACAGAATTGAAATGCTCGATCAGCCCCGGTTCCGAACGGTAGTTCGCAGATAGCGAGAGCACATCACCTCCCGCCCTTCCGATATCCTCGCGGAGGGAGCGGAAGACCGAAACATCTGCCCCGCGGAAATAATAGATGGACTGCTTGTCATCTCCTACGAAGAAAAGCTTGCCCGGCGTGAGTGCCTCAAGGGGCGGTATACCCGGTGAATGGACATCCGAACGCTCGGAAAGCAGATACAGAAGATCACGCTGACGGCTGTTGTTATCCTGGAACTCATCGACCATTATCGAGCGATAACGGTTCTTATAGTAGTCACGGACATCCGTATTGGTTATGAGGACCTCACGGCATAGCGATTCCGTGTCGCGGTATGAAAGCACGCCCATCTCCCTCTTGCGTCTCTGGAACGCTGAGATGAATGCCGCGATGACAGCAGAGACCGATGCTGCATCTCCCGTGCTCTTCTTCAGAACGGAAAGAAGCCTGAGCGTCTCGAAGTACTTCTTCAGGTCCTCATCCTTCACGAAGCTCTGCACGGGCTTATCCGCAGCCTTCCGGAGCTTGTTGAGGTTGAGTAACGGGAGGGATGAATAATCATCATTGCGGTACGCTTCAAGCGCGGCTCCGATCTCCTCATGCTGCCCATTCGATGGATATCTTTCATTCAGATCGGCAAGGGATGTGAAGATATATCTGGCTCTTTTTCCGCCGTAGACAGAATCAAGCAAATCAGCCATGCGCTTGTAAGACAATGTATTCTGCTTAGGGTCGAAGGATGTGAGGATGTCCGTTTCCACGGTCACGATCTGCCCGAAAAGTTCCTTGAGAGCCGCGGACGTATACAGTCCTGAAAGCACAAGAAAACCCTCTTCGAGATCAGGGCGGAGCTGAAGCTCCTCATAGATATCCCTGACCATATCGTCGGCTGTTCCCTCATCAGCTTCCAGCGATACGAAGTCACGGGTGACGCCGAAGCGGAGGGAATCCGTCCTGGCGATCTCGCCCCAGAAGGAGTCCATCGTCGAGATCCGCGCTTTCGGGAAGCGTACATTCAGCTCCTCGAGAAGCGAGCTGTCCTCTTCTGCCGCAGCGGACAGCAGCGCATAGATCCTCTCGTACATCTCCGCTGCAGCCTTCCTCGTGAATGTAAGCGTAAGGATCTCATCCGCATGAGCCTTCCCGTCCAGGACAAGGCGGACGAAGCGCAGGGAAAGGACCGTGGTCTTCCCTGAACCTGCACCCGCGGAGACCACAGCGGCATTATCGGAGAGGATGGCAGCACGCTGTTCATCCGATATGCGTTTCCCGGTCTTTGCCAGAAGCTGATCTATCGTCATCTTACGCTGAACCTCCTTCTGCAGATGCCTCGGTACGGACAAGCCGAGCAGTTTTCATTCGATGGTGCGGCATGCCAGTCACCGGCAGCTATTCCGTGCGCGCTCTCCCCAAGCGAAGCCTTGAGATCAGACATATCGGGCGGTGTGGATGCGGGGGTGATCCTGCCATCGAGAAGCGTAACGAAGAAAGCCTCCGACACAGGAAGGCACAGTTCTCCGTCAGAACCAAGGAGGAGGCGGTAGATGTGGAACTGCATGCTCTTCTCCGGCCTGTCATCCTTCCTGAACTGCCTTCCCTTCTTATAGTCATAGATGATGTATGATGATCCATCCGGGGAAAGCGCGATCCTGTCGACCCTCCCTTCGAGGAGGAAGCCTTCATCGCTGAATGTATGCTGAAGCGGCACCTCAAGGCCCCGGCCATCCGGCAGCGGCCTGGATATCCTGTTCATCTCCTTCACCGCATCCATCAGCCTATGGAGGTATCTGGTGCGCAGATAGCTTATGAGAAATGGCGTCGGCCGGGAAGCTGATGGTGGCATATCTGAAAGCGAATCGTCAGAATTGAAGCGCTTACCATCAGTCCAGGCTTTCATTTCCTCATCAAACATCCTCATGATATCCTCATCAGGAGAGGTTCCCCCGTGGCGGTAATAGCGCTCAAGGATGCTGTGCAGGCGCGAACCTATCTCCAGGTGATCCATATCCATGGGCTCAAATGATGGGAGATTCCTCAATCCGAACGCATACTGCAGGGCATACATATACGGACAGCGCGCATAAGCGTTGCATGAAGTGAATGAGAGCACGACCGGAAGCTCCCGGACACTCCCGCGCTTATCATAGGTCATATCGTCCTTGCGGGACCTCCGGCGGAGGGATGTCATGAGTCCTCTCTCATAGCCGCGGCGCTGCAGAGGAAGGATCATCCCTGTTTTCATCCTCGCGGCTTCAGCTTGCACAGGATCATCTGGCGGGAGCGTTCCCTTCACCGAGGAAGCAATCATGAACGATAGCGGAAGCATGAAGCCTGCATATGTCTCATATGAAGCTGAAAGATGCAGGTCTTCCGTCATAGCGGCATACAGCGAGATCAGCGTTCTCGTGATATCCGTCTCGCTGCGCTCCTGGGAAAGCTCGTAATCCGAGAGGAAGGAAGCCTTCTTCACTGTTTCTGTCCCTTCCTTCTCATTGAGCCCGATTATGAAACGGTGAGCAAACGGAACTGCCGCATCCTGCGTGAAAGGATAGACTGAAACGCCCTTAACACGCTCTTTCGGAACATATTTAAGCTCTTTCAGGTATTCAATGAACAAAGGAAACACAGGAGTCTCCGCAGAGAATCCTGCCGATGAGGCCGCCTTCAGCGTATCCAGGAAACCGGAAAGCGCATTCATGGTGAATGCATAGATATCCGCATCGCCGGGATCGGAGCGGAATTCATCATCGGCAAGCATGCTGGATGAGATGGTATGAAGATACATCAGTATCCTGTCCGGATCGGTCTCGGCCATGAGCTTATCCAGCGTGAGGCGGAGAATGCGGTACAGGCCGCCGCCATTCTCCTCAGGAAGCTTCATGTACCTGTCTGTTTTCCTGTCAGGAGCACTTGTGATGGAGAATCTGACTGCCTCGGCGATGAATCTCCTCATCTTCCCAGGCTCCCTGAAAGGAATTGAAGGATTGAGCATCCAGCTCTTCAGCGAATCGAGTGAATAGGAAGATGAATATATATCCGCAAGCCCTGCGAGGAAGGCACCCGGTGCCGATGCCGATGGCGGCAGTCCCTCCCTGAAATCGAGGGGGATGCCGAAGATGTATGACTCCTCCTCAAGATAAGGCCTGAGCCGTCCAAGAGCAGCCACGGAAACCGCGATGCTGTCCAGCGAGACGCCGCTGTCTGCAAGCTCCCTTATGCTGGAGAACAGCGCGCGGATCTCTCCTTTCTCATTATCATAGACTGTGAGAGGCGGATATGCATCAGCAAGATCGTCTATCAGTGTAATACATTCAAGGTCTTTTATTGCAGAGACAAGCCTTTCTTCCTTCGGGAATGCCTCAGGCATCACTATGGCGTAACGTCCCGGAAGCCCATCCGGAATGGAAATAGGCTGGAAGGAAGATTCATAGAGCCCCGCAGCCTCGAGGTAACGCCCGTATTCCCTGCGCAGGAGTGACAGATCCGCTGCGGCCTCCCTGCTTTTCTTGGGAAGGTGCAGCGCATCATCCAGGGAAGGAAGGATCGGACGGAAGAATGAGGCAAGCCTGGCTTTCATCTCAGGATAATCCGGTGACACGAAATAATGCATGCGCTTCGTCAGCACAAGCGCGGCATAAGACGAGAAGACAGAGCGTTCAGCCTCGCCCGCGGCGCTCATTCCACGCACGCCTGGCATGAAGATGGACGCGAATCTATCGAATGCGACGGAGGAAGAAGCAAGAAGCCCCTTTCTCCTGGCAAGCACATACGCTGAGGAAAACGCCCTCGCGCTCTCCTCCGTGGGAAACACAAGCACGGTCCCGCTCTCAGCCATATCCATCAGGTCACTCAGATGCGTCATAATGGAATTATAGGCGGAAACATGGGGATATGGTAACCTTGTACCCATGGAAAAAAAGGAAAACAGCGAACTGAATCCTGTGCTATGTGTCCTCGTACTGATACTGGCGCTGGTCTCATGGCTTTCGATCGGCCCTATCGCAGCGCTTGTGGCGATGAGGGCAATGACCTCGCTGCCGGAGTCCCTCCAGCCGCTTTCGCTATATATCGGCATACAAGTGCCATACATATTCATGTTCCTGGCACTTTTCCTTGGATCGAGGTTCGTGCTCAAGCGAAGCCTCTCCTCCCTTCTCGCAGGAGGACACCATCCTCTGAGAAAAAGGTTCATCCTTGAGACAGGAGGAATATACCTCGCATTCCAGATAGCAGTCTCGCTTCTCTTCGCAGGCAGGACGGTCAGGAATGCTGCGCCGCTTCAGGAGACGCTTCTTTTCGTCATTCCCGTTCTGCTCCTCACACCGATGCAGGCGGTATCGGAAGAGATATTCTTCCGCGTGCTTCCTGCGAAGATCGCATACCGTGATGACGCTCCGGCAACAATCCTGCAGAGCCTCCCGCTTATATTCATCTCGGGCTTCATATTCATGGTTCCCCATCTGGGCAATACCGAAGTGCAGGATGCCTCCACAATGATCCTTCCGATGCTCTACTATTTCATCTGGGGAGCGTTTGCCATGGCGTTTTCCCTGGCAACTGATGGATTCGAGGCTCCTGCAGCAATGCATGCCGTGAACAATACATTCATTGCGCTTGCTGTGAATTATGAGGGTTCCTCGATGCCTACCGAGGCGCTTTTCATAAGAGCGGATGCAGGAACGGCAGCCACACTGGCGGAAACCATAGCGATCTTCGCGATTCTCTTCATCTTCGCATACAGAAAGGGCTATATTCTTTCTGGGTACATGCCAGGGATGAAGGACAGGACTCGGTAAGAGGAGAGCAAAAATGGCTAAACGGAAATCACGGAAAGGAAAGAAGCTCAAGCGGCTTCTCATCACGCTTCTCGTACTTGTGGTCCTTTTCCTGGTGCTCTGCTACCTCACCCCATCAGCAGAGGATGAGGGCAGCGGTCTTACGGCTTCAGGAGAGATTGCAGGTCTGGAGCTTCCAGCCCCGATCAGCGGTGAGCAGATAATCACCCATACAGGCTACACACTTTCGTACAATGAAGAATACGAGCTTCCTTCATACGTGGCATACGAACTCACACGCGACGAGGTGCTCGGCGGAGGGGAACGCGAGGATAGCTTCAAGGCAGATCCTGACGTGCGTACAGGCTCCGCGGAGCTCAGCGATTACCGTGGATCAGGCTACGACAGAGGGCATATGGCCCCGGCTGCGGACTTCAAATGGTCGGACGAGGCCATGAGCGATACATTCTACATGTCGAATATGTGTCCTCAGGACCCATCATTCAACCGTGGCATCTGGGCAGATCTCGAGGCTGTCGTCAGGACAATGGCCTATGACAACGGCAAGATCTATGTAGTGACCGGACCTGTCCTGACTGATGGACCTTACGAGACAATAGGAGACAATGATGTCGCTGTTCCGAAGAGATTCTACAAAACCGTCCTCGACTACAGCGATCCGGATCTGAAGGCAATTGGATTCATCCTTCCGAATGAGGGTTCCGATCTGTCGCTCCAGAGCTTTGCGGTAACTGTGGATGAAGTCGAGAAAGCCACGGGCATCGATTTCTACCCGAGGCTTCCCGATGACGCTGAGGAAACGCTTGAGAGCTCAATGGATGTCTCGGACTGGAACTTCACTGAGTTCATACCGACCGGAGAAGAACCGGATCCTGCGCAGCTTGAATACACTGCCCCGGAGAAATCGGCAGCATCGGCTGTGCTTGACAAAGCAATCAGCGTATTCACTGATATCAAGGTGGAAATCTTTGACATGCTTGGCATAAGCGGCCTGGCAGAAGCCGCAGGTCTTATATAGCGCATTCATGGATACTGCAATATACTTCAGCTATGAGTGATTTATCTGAGCTTAACAGGGGCAGGCTTGGCTTTGGCCTTATGAGGCTTCCGAAAGACGGAAGCGGGAAGATCGACGTGGAAGAGACGGCCTCGATGGCAGCACGCTTCATAGAGAGAGGCTTCACATACTTTGATACGGCATACGTATACCAGGGATCCGAGGAGGCCTTCAGGGAAGCAATCGGATCAAGGCAGCCAAGGGACAGCTACACCCTCGCATCAAAGCTGTCAGGCTGGTGCCTCACCGATGATTTCACTCCGGAGAAGATGTTCGAGGAGCAGCTGAGGCGCACAGGCCTCGACTACTTCGATTTCTATCTTCTGCACAACACCAAATCCGAGCAGCTGCACTTCTATGACAAGTACGATACATGGTCATTCGGAATGAAGCTGAAGAAGGAAGGAAAGATACGCCACTTCGGCCTCTCGATCCATGACACGCCGGAAGCGCTGGACAAGCTTCTCACCGAGCATCCGGAAATCGAGTTCGTGCAGCTCCAGATCAATTACCTCGACTGGACCAGCCCGAAGTTCCAGGCTGGCAGGCTCTATGAGACTGCAAGGAAACATGGCAAGCCTGTCATCATCATGGAACCGGTGAAGGGAGGGCTCCTTTCCAATCTGAATCCGGAGATCACGGAGCCTTTCACAGGCGGATCCCCTGCTTCCTACGCACTGCGTTTCGCAGCAGGCCTCGATGGTGTCTTTACTGTTCTTTCAGGTATGAGCACCATGGAGCAGATGGAAGATAACCTGAACACGTTCTCTCCCCTGAAGAAGCTTTCAGACGCAGAAATGGCAGAGGTTCAGGAAGCGAAGAAGCGCATCGAGGATATGCAGGTTATCCAGTGCACATCCTGCCGCTACTGCACAGAAGGCTGCCCGAAGAAGATCCCCATCCCAGATATCTTCAGGATGCTCAACGAGGAATCCATACTGCTGGACAAGACGCGTCCACAGAATGAGTACCGGAACATGATTGCGGATGGCAAGTCCGGACGCGCCTCGGAGTGCCTCAAGTGCGGCAAATGCGAAAACATCTGCCCGCAGAAGCTGCCGATCAGAGAACTTCTGAAGACAGCAGAGGCAAGGCTCGCGTACAGCTGAGACCGAAGCGCAGAAACATGAAGGAGCAGAGCGCAGAAAGCCTGCTCCTTTTTCTATCTGCGGATATCAATATCATATTCCGATTATTTATTCCTTAATCGGATGCTTTAATTTCATTCTGATATGCAGATAACCATGGAGCCAATCTGAAAGGCTGCATCTGGTTCCGTATCCGCATATCTCCCTAGAGTGAATCTGAACCTCTCCTTCTCTGATCCATTCCTTACAACAGTTACGTATCTGGGCAAGATGAATTTCACGCGTTCTGGAATCCTGAGGCAGACTGCCTGATCAGAATCATCAGGCAGCTTCCAGCACATAGCAATAATCGAGAGTCCAGTATCTGCGGCGACGGAAGAGAGCGCATGGAGGCAACCTGCATATCCTTTCTCCTTTGATTCGGCATCAAGCGGAGGAAGATCCTCGGCACAGGTGATTACTGCAATCCTGTATCCTTTCCTGGCCAGCGCCCTGAGCTCATCCTCCACCTCGCAGAATCTCCTTGTCCGGAGCCTCTTTGATACTGCGATCCGGGAAGAAGCCAGGCCGAGGACTCCGGCATCCGTATCAGAGGAATCCCTGAAAACTGAAAGAATCGAATCATTGATGCCGATACGCTCATCATCATCCATGGAAAGAAATACCACAGGAATCCATAAAGATAGCGGACGCCTTAGAAGCTCCAAAGCAAAAAGCTACTGGATGAAGCCTTTATTGATGCAGCAGAGCTTTCCACGTCCGAATTCACTGAATATACCAATACCTGTTTCCGCTGGTATATCCTCTGAGGACAGCCACGCAGCAAGATCCTCCGGATAGACGTAATCCATCATCTCGGATGCTCTTGCAAGAAGCACTTCGTGATTCATCATGCCTTCTCCTTCACCATAGAGAAGAGACACCATCGGTCAGGCATTAGCACCTTGCTAAGCAGGTTGCTGTATGGTCACAGGGCCTGTCCCTCGCATACTCTCCATGGTGGCGTAACCATAACACGTTCATGTGCCAGATCCTGTCAGAAAAGATTGATTATCCGGGAAGCGGGATATACGATCTGAGTATGCAGTATGACAGCATCGCCACGAAGCTCAGAGTCGCCACATATATAATAGCAAATGGAAATGGAAGATCCGTCTATGATATCACGGATTATTTCGGGAATCGGTCTGCACAGCCTACTGCATCCTCGACAGACTCCAGGAAGATGGATACCCGCTGACGAATGAGGTCATGAAGAACGGCAATGAGAAGCTCTGGACGATGCTAAGGGAGAAACGCGATGCATTCGGCACCTCGCTTCCCTTCTCAGACTCCACAGATGAAGAATGCAGGAAGCATCCTTCCGGCATTCCATACAACGAGGGCAAAGATCTCAAACCTCCTTAGCCAGAAGGCGATATCATTCCCATCAATCGATTATCCCGGATCGGTACAGCTCAAGCTCCATCCGATAGAGAATATCGCCTCAATGGCGAAAGGCTTTTCGAAGGAAGCACGCAAGCATATCTCCATCATTCTGAGAGCAACCAGACAAAATGTGAAATGCATAATGGAGTATCAGGTACCAAATAAGGAAGCCACGCTTACAGCAGAGATCTCACCGATAATTCTCATTCTTCTACGACGGCGGGATGTACCTTCAGGCACTGCTGGACGATGGAAGCCTCCGGACATATGCGATTGAACGCATCAGGGAGATATCCATCATCCGGAACAGTCAGGCACTTGCCCCGGACTTCGACCCGAAGGTACTCCTTTCTGATCCATTCGGTCCCTTCATCGGTCGCGTAAGGATTGATGCGGAAGTAAGGATTGCTCAGGAACAGGTTTCATATATAAAGGAACGCAAATGGCCTGATAGAATAGAGATAGAAGATAATAAGGGTGGCTCCGCAACCTTCCGCGTCACAACCTATGGCGAACATGAGTTCACGAACTGGCTGCTGTCCCAGAAAGCATCAGCTGAACTGCTTAAACCTGACTGGCTGAGGAATAAGATTGCGGCAACAATCAATGATATGAATGCCCTTTATAGCTCCCAGATGGATAATCAGCCGTCCTGACAATCATCTTCAGCAATTTCAGGCATTGCCATAACACATCTAGCCTCCAAAAGCAGAGATATGGAAAAGCTATCAGGAATATAATCAATCAGATGAAGAAGCAGCGCTCCTCTGCCATGCCCTGGCTTCTGCCGCTTTCCATGAAATCATCAGAGAAGGAAGCAAGACCATTGATGAATACATCCCAGGCAGATTCCTTCGGGCAGACCAGACGCATATCACCAAGCTTTACTGTGCGCATTCCGCTGTCAATTGATTCAAAGTCCTTAGATATCATAACGCCTCCTCGCTTCCATTATGACGTACACCCATGAAAAGCAAAAGGAGCCTGGATCAACTCCAAGCCCCAAATTTCTGAAGGATTTTCAATCAAGCTTCAAGGTTATCGTTGTTCGTGGGAGTATTATGAAAAGCTCCATTCTCAAATCTATAGCCATTTCCAGAGTTATCTTCGAGCTTTAGGACAGAATCAGCAATATTGTTTGATATCGTTGTATTCGCAGCAAGCTCACTTGGATAGGTCTTCTTTGCATCTCCACCTTCATTTACATTAGTTGTTCCAAGAACGATATCTGCCCTATTGCCACTGAATGTATTGCCAATAATCTTAACAGAATCAAATTTAACGTCGTCCCCTTCATCATACCTTACTTTAATCTTGATTGCACCAGAAGTAGCCGTTTTGCCATCAGTAACTGCATCCGTTCCTGCAGTAATCGTACCACAATCAGTAAAAATAGAACCTGTAATAGAAATTGAACCACCAGGCATCCTCTGATCTATATCAAAAGCTGCACCTGATCTTTTCATTGCATCAATTTCGCTGGCATCCGCTCCAGAAGGAACAGACTCAGCTCCCATGCCAGTCATTGTGACGCCACTGACAATAAGATCATTCAGACCAGCAGCATATACACCTTTGAAACAATTCTCAAATTTGCCACCATTGATTGTCAACGAAACACTGCTATCATCTGCTACGGTTATTGCATGAGAGAAGTTCTTAAAATCGACATTCTTAAATGCAACTGAACATGTTCCACTGATATTTATTGCGTGGGTAGAACCAGTTCCATCTGGAACAGGATGTCCGTTGATGCCATTGCCATCTTCCCCTGTTAAGGTTCCAACAAATGCAACATTCTCAATACCGAAGTCACGATTAATAGCCAGCACATCTGTGGCAGCCATGTTGATTGTTACCTTCTCAGCAGCCCAGATACCCTTTACGTTTGAATCAGCAATATACTCATTAAGCTGTGCCACGGTTGTTCCTGCCGTGATCGTCTTATATCCTGCAGGAGCTGTCGGCTCAGGAGTCTCCTCATTGCAAGCTACGAATGAAAATACCGCTACAAGCACAAGCAGTACTACAACAAATTTTCTCACTGGTTATTCCTCCTTGTGAAATACCTGTATAAAAGGTACCCCCCCCCGTAAGAGTTGTCAACAAATTCCATCCGCATATAGACACTGTGCATAGAATTTCAAGCTGTTATACTGCATACATCTACAATATTCGGGAAATGCTGTGTTTCCTAGCATTCCCGGCTCGCGTAGAGCTTATCTGAGAGAAGCTCCATTGGTGTCTTCCCGTCCGCATTCCTCATGGTTATGAGATCTTTCGGAAGGAAGCTCATGCAATACTCGATATTATCGATGGTGTTCATGTTCATTCTGAAGCCGAGGAGCACATGAAGCACATTATTGCCTTTCTCATCTACACAGTATGGAATAGCTCCCATTCCTGTCAGTATCCCAAGGCATTCAGGGTACTCAGTCTTTGCAAGATAATATAGAGCGGTCCGGCCCTTGTTGTCTCTTGCATTCAGCTCTTCAGGAGAAGTAACGAGGACAGGGTAAAGATAAGGCTCGAAATTTCTATTGCAGATTGCATCCATCAGGATTGTATGCCCTTGCTCATCACGCCTGCCTCCATATGATGGGTGCATGATAGCCCTCAGGACGGGTTCCTCTGCCTCATCAACCTTCTTACAATGAGAAGAGATGTAATAATCGAAAGCCTCGTAAGCCTTGTCAGTACCGGGAATTAGGACACCCCGCTCAAAAAGCTGGCCAAGAAGCTTCATGCTTGTGCGTGGATAGGTATTTATATCCTGCAGATCTTCCTCGCTGGCCATATCAAGAAGGATGCTGAAGCCTTCCTCGTTATCACTGGAAAGAGCCCTGCTCATGCACCAGCCGAGATCCATCCTGTCAAAGAATCTTGTATTGATGAGAGTCTTCAGGGCACCTGTGAGCTCCGGCTGCACAAGTATCCATGTAAGGGAAGTACGGATTTCATCATCTTCTTCCGTCTCAAGTATGCGGATGAAATCAGAAAGCCAGCTGTCGAGATATGAGAGGAAGCATGGCTTGTAGATATCCTCCGGATCGATATTCGTGGGAGTACGGAAAGATGAATAACCTTTGGTCAGGCGCTCAAGGAAATGGAAAATACTGACTGACAGCAGATGGATCGACTCCTTCCTGTCTCTGCCTTCGTATCTCATCACCATCCTGATAACCTCCTCAGGATTCCCATTGAATGGAAGAGGCCCCGGATACGGCAAGGCATGACCATTATCGATAAGGATCTCCAGGATCTTCTCCGAAGCCATCTCCCGCAAAGCGAAAGCTGCCGGAGAAGTATGCCTATCGTATTTATCCTTGTCGTGCGGCAGCCCGCCCAAGGCTTTTTCCAGAAGCCCCGCATCCTCACAGCGGATTGCTGCACAGACAGCTTCCTTCTGCTTGCAGAGAGGTACATTTCCTTCTTCGTAAACATGGTGGCAATGATCTATGATCCTGCTGT
>CALXKY010000018.1 GCA_944389055.1 uncultured Spirochaetaceae bacterium
GTGATAAGGCCAGATGGTAGTTCCTCAGCGAGAATGATGATGGCAGGAACGCTGCCTCCGTGCCTGTGAAGTCCTGCGGCGAGAAGAATGAGGCTGAGATGGTATAGAGAAGGGGAAAGAGCACGATTGCGGCAAGCAGTGCGATCGCCGCGCATCTCAGCATCTTAAACATCTCTCCGCCTCCTTGATACCGCTCCCATGAGAACAGCTGAGAAAAGCACCATGATGACGGCAACCGTTGTCTCCACGGCCCTGTTGCCGCTCCGGAATGCTTCGAGATAGTAGTAATACATAACCGTTTCCGTCGATCTGAACGGACCGCCCTCCGTGAGTACCATCACAGGTGCGGAAATGAGCACGGCATCCTTGATTGCCATGAATACCGTCACCGCAAGCATGTTCCTTATCGCTGGGATCTCGATGCTCATGAACAGGCGCATGCCGGAAGCGCCATCGATCTCCGCGGCTTCGATGATGCTCCTGTCGGTGCTGCGGAAAGCAGAAAGCAGAAGCAGATAATCGAGCGCGAAGTCAAGGAAGACGCCGAGAATCGCAAGCACGAGCATGGCAGTCCCAGGCTCCTCAAGCCAAGCGGCATCGGTTCTGAAGATCCTGCCCGCGACGCTCACGCTCCCGCGGAAGATTTCCTTGAAGATGAGTGCAAGCGCCGATAGCGAGAAAGCCATCGGCAGCATGAATATGGATTCAGCTGCCGCTGTCAGCTTCCTCTTCTTTCTCGTCAGCGCTGCTGCTGCCAGCGTCACCGCTGTGTTGAGAGGAAGGAATATCGCTGTGAATACGACCGTGTTGCGAACGCTGGAAAGGAATGCGGGATCTCCAAGCAGCGAGGCATAATTGCTGAGCCCCGCCCATCCGAGGACCCTGCCTGACTGGGATATCCTCAGGAAAGATCCGATGAAGCTCTTTGCCAGCGGCAGGAATGAGAATATCACTGCAAGGATCACAGCTGGAGCAAGATAGAGGTATGCCTTCCATTCCTTTGCTTTCATAACGTTAGGTAATTTAAGTCATCATTACGTAATTTTCAAGTATATCCGGCATGCAATTTATTTCAATACAATAAGATATCTTACAAATTTAAACTTAACGTAAACTTTTTTCATGTCAGATATTCCCGGTTCGGGAATATGCTATCTTCTCCTGTCTGATCGAAATATGCGGACTCTTGATGGATAATCGGCGGGAAAGGTAGTAGAATTGGGAAAAGAACCTGAATTGGAGGAGAGAATGAAACCAACGCTTCTTGTTATGGCGGCAGGACTCGGATCGCGCTATGGCGGCGTGAAGCAGATTGACGCTGTGGGCATGCATGGGGAGACCCTGCTTGATTTCGGAGTATATGACGCATTCCATGCCGATTACGGCAAGGTTGTATTCATCATAAGAAAGGATATAGAGCACGATTTCCGTGAACGGCTTTTCGACAGGATCGCCCGCAATATGGATGCGGAATATGTCTTCCAGGACAGGACTGCTCTGCTTACTGCAGAAGAGGCTGAAGCTTCAGCAGGCCGCACCAAGCCATGGGGAACGATCCAGGCTGTTCTCTGCGCGAAAGATGCTGTGAAGACTCCTTTCACCGTCATCAACGCTGATGATTACTATGGCCGTACTGCATATAAGATACTTGGCGATTACCTTTCAACGCTGAAGAATGATGACACATCGCATGCAATGGTCGGCTTCACACTCAAGAATACGATGAGCCCGTCCGGATCTGTCACGAGAGCCATCTGCGTCATAAAGGACGGCGATCTGGTCTCAATGGAGGAGAACCCCAAGATCGAGTTCGCTCCGGGCGGTGGTGTCGTTACCCATATGCCATCCGGCGATGTTACCCTCACCGGCGATGAACCGGTCTCCATGAATTTCTTCGGTTTCACACCGAAGGCATTCGACAGCTTCATGGAGTACTGGGAGAACTTCAAGAGGGTGAATATCCGCGAGCCGAAGGTGGAGTGCCTCCTGCCGAACGGAGTCTCGGAGATGGTCACATCCGGTCAGGGATCAGTGAAGGTCTTCACCACACCTGACAAGTGGTTCGGCATGACATATCCAGAGGACAAGGCAACGGTGATGGCTGAGCTCAGGAAGAAGATCGAGTCCGGCTATTATCCTGAGAAGCTCTGGGAGAAATGATCAGCGCTGGGTGACGTCACTGTCTCCTGCGAGCTTCCTGATGGGCGTGTAGCCCTCTCCCAGGACATGGACTGTTTCCTGGATGATGAGGAATGCCCCCGGATCTATTGCATGGATGGCGCGGACGAGCCTTGCGATATCCTGATTAGGAACCACGGTCATCAGCATTGGCCGTGGTTCTTCCGTATAGCAGCCCTCTGCGTCTATGACTGTCGCGCCCCTTTCCAGCTCTTCCATGATATATTTTCCGATTTCATCTTCCTTGTCTGAGATGATGTATACGGTCTTCGCGTAGTTCGTGCCCATCGAAAGCACGACTTTGTTGATCGCTGCCCCTGCTATGTAGGCAACCGTCATTGCCGTAAGTGCCGTGCCGATTCCGAAGAAAACGGCTGAGACCGCGATTATTGCTGCATCGACTATGAAGAGCGACGTTCCAAGCGTGATAGGGGTGTATCGAGCGATGATCTGCGCGATGATATCCGTGCCTCCGGTATTCGAGCCTGATTTCATCACGAGCCCCATCCCGATTCCTGAGATCACTCCGCCGTACAGTGCAGAGAGCCATAGCGACATCTCCTTCGAGTAGTCCAGGATTCCTTCGCTTCCGAATATGAATGTCCAGATCCACGTGAATACGGAAAGCAGCACTGAACCAATGAGCGTTCTGAATCCATACTGCTTCCCGAAGACGCGCATCCCGATGAGGAAGATTGGGATGGTCATTGCCATCATCGAGGTTCCGAGATCCCAGCCGAGAGTGTGGAAAAGTATTGTAGATATTCCGGAAACCCCGCCTGGTGCCAGCTGTGCCGGGTTCAGGAATAGCGTGATAGCTAGTGCTGTAGCCGCGGATCCTGCCGTGATGTAGAGGTAATCGATTGCTATGTGTGATGATGTTCTCATATCAGAATTTCGGTGGGAGAGGGCTGTTCTCGCTCCCGAGGCGGTCGATTAGCCTTTCCGGATCCTCTTCCGCAATGATGATGTTCCTCACAGCCTCCGATATGAATCCGTCGTGCACGCCTCTGTCCAGCATCGCGATGAACGGATCCCAGTAGCCCTCGGTATTGAGAAGCCCGATGTTCTTGCTGTGGTATCTGAGCTGACGCCATGTATAGATCTCGCAGAGCTCCTCCATCGTGCCGATGCCTCCCGGCATCGCGATGTAGGCATCCCCCATGGCATACATAGTCTTCTTCCTCTCATGCATGCTGGGGACGATGATTATCTCGGATTCGACGGATTTCTGCCGCACTGCTGATGTATTCATCGATTCCGGCAGTACGCCGGTTACATGCCCGCCTGCAACGTGCACTGTCTCTGCGATGATTCCCATAAGACCGCGGCTGCCTCCGCCGTATACGAGCGCGATATCCCTATCTGCCATGGCTTTCCCGAGCTTTTCCGCAGCCTCTCTATATGCCTTGTCCCTGCCGTCTGAGGAGCCGCAGAACACGGTTATGCTTCTGATTCTGTCCATGAATCAAATATATGCAATGAAAGATATGCTTCAATCAAGCCGCTGTTTTTCCTTGCGGGCATGCTCCTGAATGCTTAAAATGGGAAAAGAATGGTTTATCCATCAATGGAGTTATTATGCAGAAGATTAAGAAACTCATTATTGCGCTGACAGCAATGCTTATGATTGTTTCCGTTCCGCTTGCTGCTGCCCAGATGACAGTCAGGTGGGAGTGGTTGCTTGATGATCCCGACGTGACAGCATACCGCTATCAGCTCGATGGCGAGGATCCGGATGGCTGGACCATGGTATCCGGCGATACCAGTTCTGCTGAGTTCTCCGGTCTCGATGCAGACAAGGCATACACGCTTTATGTCCAGCGTTCATATGATGGTGTCAACTGGTCGCCTTCAGCTTCCAGCACTGCAGCGGTAGAGAAGGCAGCACCTGAAGAGGTTCCCGAGGAGCCGATCGTGAAGACATATGCCTATGGCGGCTATGAGCTTACGGCGGAGATCCTCACAGGCAAGGCCGTGCTCACATATCCTGCAGCCGTGACGGATGCCGATGCTGAGGCCTTCATCGCATATGAGAATGCCGCATATGATCTTGCAGACGCCGGTGTCACGTACTCTCTCGAGGGTGACGGCGTAGCAGTCTTCACATATCCGGAGACGATCAGCAGGGAAGCGGCTGCTGCTGAGCTCGATGTGCTTGTCGCCGATCTGATCGATTACATCACGCCGGCACCGGCTGAGGAGCCTCTGCCGATGCCAGAGGAAGAGGTTTCCGAGGAGCCGATCGTGAAGACATATACCTATGGCGGCTATACTCTCACCGCTGAGGTATCCGAGGGCAGTGCAGTCCTTTCATATCCTGCATTCGTGACAGAGGCGGAAGCTTCTGCATTCTTCGCCACAGAGAACAGCAGATATGATCTTGCCGGACTCGGGGTCACTTACATGTTCACCGCTCCTGGTGAGGCTGTGATAGGTTATCCTGCTGCCTACACGGCAGAGGAAGCTGCAGCAGAGCTTGATGTGCTTGTTGCCGATCTCATAGAGTACCTCACTCCTGCGCAGACTGCTGAGCCTGAGACAGAGCCTGCAGTTCCCGCAGAGGAGCCTGCAGCTGAGGAGGTTCCGGCTGAGGAGACCACTGAAGCAGCTGAATCACCGGTTGCTGCAGAACCCGCGGCATCTGCTGAGGAGGATGAGTCAAGATTCGCTTTCTCGCTTCTCTTCAAGGGTGGCGTAGCTGCAGATTTCGATGATTCGTTCAAGTTCGGCAATATCATGGCAAATGCTTCGCTTGGCTTCGATTTCGCCAATATCCTTCCTGCTGGAGATCACTTCGGCTTCGGACTCAGGTCCGACCTCGGTGTTGACTTCCAGCCGAAGGGAGGTGCCTGGGATTATGCGGATAAGATGGAGTACTTCACGGTTGCGAACTATGCGGAGGCTGTATCCCTCGATCTCAAGCTCACGATGGATATCGTGGCAGGACCGATGGATCTCTACCTCGGTGGCGGTGCTGGCATAGCAGCTGGCAATCCGCTCGGGGACGCGGTCATCAGCGGCAATCTCGCACAGGGTGAGTTCACGCTCGGAAGTGCTGATTTCGCATGGGACTGGTTCGCTTCCGCTGTCGCTGGCGTGCGCTTCTATATGGGTGATGTATTCTCTCTCGGTGCAGAGGTCGGATACCGCTATATGGTCGGTGCCAAGCAGCATATCGGATCTGCGGATATCGTTCTCGGATTCACATTCTGAGATAGGGAAAACTGACCAGGAAAGGGCTGGGAGACCAGCCCTTTGCTATGCTTGGAGGAGCAATGATAGAGATACGCAAGGCGGATGTATCCGATACGGATGTGCTTCTTGGCATGTACAATGCCATCATCGATGATACCGAGGGCAAGAGCGAGTCTCCGCGCTGGACGAAGGGAGTCTATCCCGATAGGGATTACATCGCAGGGGCCGCGGGGAGAGGTGAGATATATGCGGCTTTCGAGGATGGACGCCCCGTCGGTGCGCTCGTCCGCAATCATGTGATGGCTCCGGGATATGAGCGCGTGGCATGGGATGCAGATGCCGCTCCTGAGAAGGTCTATGTGATACATACGCTCGGAGTCAGCCCTGATTGCCAGCACCGCGGTATTGCCTCGATGCTCTCGGAGCGTCTGATAGAGGATGCCGGAAAGGAGGGAATCGAATCTATCCGCCTCGATGTGATCGATGGGAATACTCCTTCTGTCAGGCTGTATGAGAAGCTGGGATTCAGGAATCATGGCCCGGCAGTGCTTGATTATGGCAGTGTGGAGGATGGTGTGGCTTTCACTCTGATGGAACTGGTCCTTGGCGTTCATTGACCGCACATTGTTAATCAGGTATTATCCGGATTGGAAGGAGTGGAGGAATAAACGCTCTTATGAAAAACGACTGGCTGGACTACAGCCTCGACTATCTCAGATTCACCATCGAGGCAGATGGTGAGACAATGGACGATTCCCTTTGCGATGAATTCAGAAGCATCCTTGAAGGGGAGACGACCGCAGAGAAATCCGTTGCTGATCATATCCGTTCGCTGAATCTCGATGCATCGCTTTACAGAGGCGACGTGGATGAGATGTCGTATTATCCGGGTACACGCTGCCTGGTCAACTACTTCGGCATCAAGGATAAGCCGATGCTCCGCCGCGTGGACAAGAGGATCTCCTCTCTGAGGACCGCAGAACTGCTGCGCTCTCCTCTGAAGATGCCTTTTTCATTCGATCATCTGATTGCCATACATTCCCATCTCTTCGGGGATATCTATCCATCTGCGGGCATGATCCGTACATCCCAGTCGCATAAGCACAGGGAATACTGCCAGCCTGAGTATATACAGAGTGCTGCCGGAAAGCTTTTCGATGGCCTCAGGCAGAGCCATTATCTGATGGGTATCAAGGATACCGATGATTTCGTCAATGAGCTTGCCTACTACATGGGTGAAGTGGAGGCACTGCACCCGTTCCTTGATGGCAACGGCCGCACGACACGCCTCTTCTTCGATTCGATTGCGCGCAATGCAGGCTACGCGATAGGGTGGGGCAGCTCTGATCCTGATCACTTCCTCGAGGCGAATGTCGCTGCGCTCGATGGTGATTACCAGGCGCTGATTGATGTGCTTGAGGAGATTGTCATACCCGTCTCCGCGGACTGACCGGAGCGGGAAAACCGCCCCTTTCATTCCGGCGGCAGCTTACTTTACGGCCCGGCATCTCAGACGCACATAGTCTATGATCCAGCGGTTATCCCTGAAGAGCTTCGGCCTGAGAAGGCTTTCAGCCTCTTTCAGGATTTCCTCTTTTTCCTCTTCCTCCATTCCATCAAAGGCCGGGAGATTGAACATCCTGATCCATGAGGCAAGCCCGTCATCGCCCTTCTGCGCTGTCGGACGGTCAAAAAGGATCGCATAGTCCACTTTGAATCCTGCCTTCTCAAGCCTTGAGGAATACTCACCTATGGATGGAAAGTACTGCAGGCGCCTGTATTTCCTGTTCCTCCTGGCAAACAGGCATTCAAGTGCTGAATGCACAGCCTCTGCACATCCTTTTCCGCCCATCTCAAACACGAATTCACCGCCATCCCTGAGATTGGCATAGACATTGCTGAGCATTGCATCCTGATTCTCCGGATCGATCCAGTGAAGCACTGAATTTGAGAATACCAGATCCGCCTTTTCATCCAGGCTGAATGTGCATGCATCCCCGGAAAGAAACTCAAGCTCCGGATAGTCCTTCCTTGCGAGGGCAATCATATTATCGGAAGCATCAAGCCCCATGACGTCAAATCCCATCTCACTTAGCTTCGCGGTCAGGGCACCGTTGCCGCATCCCAAATCAAGAGCCCTTCCACCTTTTTTCCGTATCAGGGAGAGGACATCCTGTCCATATGCCGGTACGAATGAGAAGCCTTCCTTATAGCCTTCGCTGTTCCAGCTGATGTTCATGATAGGAAGCACTCCTCATTCCCGGCGGATCCTGCATATCCTGTCATCGGGTTCTGTAGCTTATCTTCTTCGGAACCGATACGCGTACCTTGTTCCTGATCAGAAAGCATTTATGGATGTTCGGGTCATTCTCGAAATCCTTGCCGATCGTCTTCTCCGTTATATCCTCGACGCTGTATTTCTCAAGTATGCCCTCATCCATCCTGAAACGGCGGAAGTTTGTGCTGAAGATCAGCGTGCCGCCGGGAGCGAGGTGCATCGCCGCGGCTTTTATGAGCTTCCAGTGGTCACGCTGCACATCAAACGTGCGCCTGTCCCTGGAGTTTGAGAATGTCGGAGGATCGCAGAAAATCAGATCATAGCGGTCGTATGTCTCCCAGAGCCAGTCAATGGCATCGTCGCGGTAGAAGAAATTCCCGATATCCGTCGGATAGCCGTTGATCTTGAGGTTCTCTATCGCCCAGTCGAGATAGGTCGAGGAGGCATCAACGGAAACAGTCGATACAGCTCCTCCCTTTATCGCATTGAGCGTGGCCGTTCCTGTGTAGCAGAAGAGGTTGAGGAATCTCTTGCCTTCAGCCATCTCCTGGATCATCTTCCTCACTGGCCTGTGGTCAAGGAACACGCCTGTGTCGAGGTAATCCTGGAAATTCACAAGAAGCTTCAGGCCGTTCTCGCGCACTATGTTGAATCTGTTGGATGTCGCGAGACGGTTGTACTGTGCTGCGCCTTTCTGGCTCCTGCGCTCCTTTATGAAGATGTTCTCGATATCGATGCCCGTGGCCCTCTCTGTGGCATATATGATCTCATTGAGCCTTTCCTCAGCCTTTTCCCTGTCGATGTAATCCGGGGCCGCGTACTCGGAGAGATTGACCCACTTGCCCTCATAGACATCGATCGCTGCAGCGTATTCGGGGATATCGGCATCATAGATGCGGTAGCATGTGACGCCTTCCTTCTCCATCTCGTCCCTGAGCCTGCCGAGGTTCTTCATGATCTTGCGGTACACCGTCTCTGCTCCGGCCGAGAGCGGGGTGGAAAGCCTTATGCGCTTCTTCTCGATTGCTTTCTCGGCAAGCTGAGCCTTCTCCTCATCGGTGAAGATGATGTAGTGTGCAGCCTGGCAGAGGATACCTCCGTTATAGAGGGAATTCGTCCTGTCCGGCTTCATGTCGATATTCGACAGCAGGTCGCTTGAGCCTGTAAGTATCGTGGCCTTCCAGCCCTTGAAATACGACTGGAGGACGCGTCCGATCTCTGTGTACAGGAAGTCTATATCCTCAACCCTCATCCTCTCACCGTAGGGAGGGTCCGTGACGATGAATCCGCTTCCTTCCGGGACATCCTTCTCCGAGAAAGCCGTGAAGTCCTTCTCTGAGAAATCAATGAGCCCGTCGACACCGGCTCTCGCCGCGGCGGCTTCCGCAATCCTTACAGCCCTGCCTGAGATGTCCGAGGCATAGATTCTTATATCCCTTTCATCGAGAGCCTTCTGCCTGCGGTCCCTTGCTTCTGCAAGAAGCGAGTCCCAGAGCGTGCTGTCGAATCCCGGGAGCGACTGGAATGCGTATGGTCGTTTCCTTATGAGGCCCGGAGCCGTGTCTGACGCCATGAGCGCTGCTTCGATGGCAATCGTGCCTGAGCCGCAGAATGGATCCATGAAGAGTCCGGGATTGCCGTCCCCGAGCGTTTTCTTCCATTCGCTTCTTAGAATGAGCGCTGAGGCAAGATGCTCCTTGAGAAGGGCATCTGTCTGCTCATCCCTGTAGCCTCTCTGATGGAGTCCTTCACCGGAGAAGTCCGCATACCATATCACTGTCCTGTCATGTATGTGGACATGGAATGAGATGTCAGGATTCTCTATGTCTATGTCCGGTCTCCTGCCGTCGAACTTCTCCTTGAGCCTGTCGCAGATGGCGTCCTTGACCTTGAGCGCCGCATAATGGCTGTTGTGTATCCAGCTGCAGCTCTGTGCTGTGCAGGATACCTTCATCGTTCTCTCCGGATCGATCCAGTCCTCCCATGGAAGGGCCAGCGTGGATTCGTAGAGCTCGCCATCGCTTTCCGTGTCTTCGTCGATGTATAGCGCCATCAGAAGGCGGGAAGCAACCCGTGACCAGAGGCAGAATCTCATTCCTGTTTCCCAGGTTCCATCGAACTCAACTCCCGAGGAGGTCTGCCTCACGTCCTCCGATCCTGCTTTCCTTGCTTCCTCTGCGACGAGATCTGCCTGATTGGCTGCGCATGCAGCGAAGAATATCATATGCTCCCCCTGAATAATTCCTTTGTCTCTTCTTCTGTGTATGAGTATTCCGAACCGCAGTTGACACATGTCAGCACAAGCGGGAATGCTCCTTCGAGCATTGCGCTCTTCTCTGCATCGGGAAGCGACCTCAGATAGCTGCTGAAATGCTCCTTCGAGCAGGGGCATGAGAAACCGATAGGCGTGTGCCCGATGTGCTCCGGATCGTATGAGGCGAACTCGGAAGCCGCGTATGCATCCGCTGTCATGCATCCGGCAAGCGACTTTCCCATGCCTCCGATTCCCTTCATCTTCTCCCGGAGGCTGCCGAATGTCTCATCGCTGCAGCCGGGGAGCGCCTGGAGGAATATGCCTCCTGCACCCTGGACACGGCTCTGCCTGTCGAACTCAATCGAGGTGTAGAAGAGCGTTCTTGTCTGCTCTGATTCCTGGAAATACTCCTCGAGATCCGCAGCGAGATTGCCGTACTGCAGCATTATCTGCCCTGATACCGGCGTCCTGCTTCCTTCAAGGATCCTCGTGACCGTGAGGAATCCTGGTCCGTAGAGCTCTGAGGTGTCAAAGCTCTCCAGAGGCTTCTCAAGCGGGATGGGATTGTTCATGAGGTATCCCCGGACAGCGCCGGAAGCCCATGCTTCTATGTACATGCCCTTGACCGGGCCTCCGCATTCGATGCCGAGCTGGATCCTGTCATTGCCCTTGACGGCCGATGACAGCAGCGCTCCGGCTATATATCCCTGTCCGAGCACATATGTCTCGATGAAGCCCGTTCTGTGGTTCGCGCGCATCTGGTTCACCATCCAGGTCGCTGAGACAGCTGAGACCCGCACCGAGCCATCTGCTATGAGAAAAACCTCCCTTCCGTCCGGCGGAAGAGAGGCGATATGCTCTTTCAGCTCAATATCCTCAATAGGTCTGGAAATCATAGCTGTAGCTTATTTGACAGTAAACTGTTTGGCAAGTGCTTCGAATTCGCTGCCCTCCAGGACTTCCTTGTCCAGCAGTGTTTCCGCGATCTTCTCAAGTGCTTCCCTGTTCTTCTTCAGGTTCGCAAGAACCGCTTCATAGCGCGACTGGAGTATTCTCTCTGTCTCGTTGTCTATGTATTCCTGCGTTGCCTCCGAGTATTCGCGTCCTCCTGATACGCCTTCGATACCTGAGCTTGTCCGCGGAAGCGTCATGTTGCGGAACTTATCCGACATGCCGTACTCGGTTATCATCTGGCGCACCGTGTCCGATGCCCTGGAGATATCGTTGCTGGCTCCTGTGGAGATATCTCCGAAGACTGTTTCCTCAGCAGCCCTGCCTCCGAGCATGATGTCCACATTCCCAAGGAGTTCCTTTTCCGAAAGGAGGAACCTGTCCTCCGTCGGATACTGGAGCGTATAGCCCAGGGCACCATATCCGCGCGGTATGATCGATATCTTCGAGACAGGGGAGGATCCGGGAGTCAGGAATGCCGTCAGGGCATGGCCCGTCTCGTGGTATGCAACCCTGATGCGCTCATCCTTGTTCAGGACCCTGCTCTTCCTTTCGAGTCCGGCGATTGATTTCTCTATCGCTTCCTCGAAATCGGTCTGCTCGACAGCAGCGTGTCCAAGCCGCACTGCCTGAAGCGCCGCCTCGTTCGCGATGTTGGCAAGATCGGCGCCTGCAAGTCCTGCGGAACCCTGCGCTATCTTCCTCAGATCCACGCCCGGCGCAAGCTTCATGTCCTTCGTGTGGATCTTCAGTATGGCTTCCCTTCCGTCGATATCAGGCTTGTCGACAAGAACCTGCCTGTCGAAGCGGCCCGGGCGGAGGAGTGCGGGGTCGAGAACTTCGGCCCTGTTCGTGGCTCCGAGTATGATGACGCCGGTCCTTGAATCGAATCCATCCATTTCCACAAGGAGCTGGTTCAAGGTCTGCTCACGCTCATCGTTGCCTCCGATTGAAGCATCCGAACGCTTGCGGCCGATTGCATCGATTTCATCGATGAATATGATGCATGGGCTTTTTTCCTTTGCCTGCTTGAAAAGATCCCTGACACGTGCAGCTCCGACACCTACGAACATCTCTACGAAGTCAGCGCCGCTCATGCGGAAGAAAGGTACACCTGCTTCACCTGCGACGGCCTTTGCGAGGAGCGTCTTTCCTGTTCCGGGAGGCCCCACGAGAAGCACTCCCTTGGGGATGTGGGCTCCCATCTCTGTGTATTTCTGCGGATTCTTAAGGAAGTCCACGACCTCTACAAGCTCTGCCTTTGCCTCATCCTCTCCGGCAACATCGGCAAACCTTACGCCCGTGTCATCCTCTGCGACGAGCTGGCTCTTGTTCTGGCTGAATGACATGACGCCCTGTGCCCCGCCGGATATCCTCTTCGACATCCATGCATAGAAGATGAAGAATATGATGATCGGCAGGAGCATCGAGATGAGATAGCTCAGCATCGAAGGCTCTGCCGGCTCCGTTGCGTAGTATTCCACGCCCTTTGAATCGAGCAGCGGCACGAATGAGGGGTCATCGATACGGTATGTCTGGTATGCGAAGATCGAGGAAGTATCTATCGATGATGGTATGTGCCGTGATTCGGCGATGCTCCGGAGCGTGCTCAGCGCGTCTGCCTTCGTGACACCGTATCCGATGTACTGGTCGCCATCGAAGGCTACCTGCACGATCTTTCCTTCCTCGACATATTCCTTGAACTGGCTGTAATCGATGCTCACGGCCTCGTTGAGATGCGATGAGAAGAAGAGATTGTTGAATATGATTATCAGGATGATTGCGATGACGAAATACCAGAAGGAATATGTGAATTTCTTCTTTGAGCTGTTTCCGTTTCCGCCCGTATGTATGCCTGGTTCCTGCTTCTTCCTGTGCTGTCTTTCATCAGATGCCTGCAGCATCACGTCGTTCTTTTCATTATCCATTGCGATTCCCCTGGGGAATGCTGTCATCCCCCTTATCCTCCTTAAGATAATACCACCATGGTGTAGCTCAGCTGTCATGAATGTGGAGACTGGATGAAGCGGCAGCAAGACGCAGCCTGCTTTCTGCTGTATAATCCGGTCCATGGGAAGAGTAGGAAGAGGACGCTGGAGTCCGGAAAGAAAGGAAGCATGTATAACGACGCTGGCGGTGTCGCTGCCTTTCCTGATCTTCCTTGTCTTCCTTGCCATCATGACTTCTGTTGTCGTCTCGTCGGAAAGCCTCAGGCTTGAGAGTGCTGTCGAGAGGGCATTCGGGGATGTGCTTGTTGCGCTTCAGAGCGCTGATGAGCCTGTTCCTGAGACCATGAAGAACCGCAATGTGCTTGGGTTCGGCTATTACACGCATACCGGGAACCCGATATACACATGGGGGGAGGCATACCGTGTCCTGCCTTTCTCCGCTTTCACTGATGAGTCCCATCTTTCCGACACGATGATCTCAGTCAACCGGGACACGGGACGTATCGAGTGCATGAGGTATGCGGAGTCGATAACATTCGATCTCGATAACATCTTCAGGCGTTCAGGAGAGGGGATAGCGCTTCCGGACATCATCTATCTTGCATTCGATGCCTCCAGCTTCATGGAACGGCTGGCCATCATCCGTGTCATCTCCATCTGCTCGTTCGCGGTTGTCATATGCATATACTGCATCATAATGAAGATCCTCCGCGAGAACAGGAAGATCAGGGAGGCGATGAGAAAGCAGGAGAATCTCGTGAGCCTCGGTGAAGCTGCCCGTACGCTTACTCACGAGATAAAGAATCCTCTTTCCGCAATCACGCTTGAGGTCGCCATCCTCCGCCGTGCCGCGGCTCCGGAGCTTCAGCAGGATGTGGCCATCATAGAACAGGAGACGAAGAGAATCAGGAATCTGGCTGACCGTGTGTCCGAATTCCTCCGCAATCCCGTCGGACAGCCTGAGAAGCTTGACCTGATTGAAGAGATAAGGAAGCTGCTGCCTGTGTTCCACGGCGGCGTCCGGTTCATTGAGCCTCAGTTTGAGAGGGCCCCTGTCCTATTTGACAGGGAAAAGCTCCGTTCGGTTCTTGAGAATCTCATGAAGAACGCGATTGAATCCTGCGAGGGCAGTGAGACTGATGTCGAGGTGGAGCTTACGGAGGACAGCAGCGGCTTCTTCCACCTCTTCATAAGGGACCGTGGATGCGGCATTCCCGCCGATGATAGGGACAAGGTCTTCAATCCATTCTATACTACGAAGATAAACGGATCGGGTATCGGCCTTTCCATAAGCTCCCAGTTCCTGAAGGCTGCGGGAGGATCGCTGCATCTCTATCAGCGCGACGGGGGAGGAACCACAGCAGAAGCGGCGCTGCCGTACCATGGCGATCTGAAGGTTTAGGAGTTATCTATGAAAGTGCTTGTATGCGATGACGAGGAGAATATCAGGAATCTGATGAAGAGGTTCCTTTCCATGGAGGGCATCGAGGCAGATACCGCCGAGAACGGCCATGCCGCAGAACGCATGCTCCGTGAATCGCCGTATGATGCAGTCCTCATGGATCTGCGGATGCCTGATGTCGACGGGCTCCAGGTCATCCGCTGGATGCGTGAGCAGGGATTCAGGATGCCTGTCATAATGATCAGTGCCCATGGTGACGTGACGGACGCTGTTTCCGCCCTCAAGCAGGGTGCGCAGGATTATATCGTAAAGCCTTTCGATCCAGAGGAAGTCATCATCCGCATCAAGAGCCTTGTCGAAGCGGCAGCACTGCGCAGCGCTGCTGAGAGCGGCAGGGTGGCCGATGATGAATTCATAGGCGAGAGCCCTGAGATACTCTCGATCAAGCGCGTGATAGCCAGGATAGCTCCGTCACAGGCTACCGTTCTCATAACAGGGGAGTCCGGTACCGGAAAGGAAGTCGTGGCCCGGGAGATACACAAGGCCTCGAAGTGCGCTGACGGTCCATTCGTTGCGATCAATATCGGGGGAGTTCCTGAGAATCTCCTTGAATCAGAGCTCTTCGGATATGAGAAAGGCGCTTTCACCGGCGCTCAGCAGCGCAAGCCAGGGCTTTTCGAGCTTGCTTCAGGCGGTACGCTCTTCCTTGATGAGATAGGAGATATGCCGCTTGCCCTGCAGGTCAAGATACTCCGCGTGATCCAGGACAGGAAGATAACCATACTCGGCGGTACCGAGCCGATGCCGATCAATGCGCGGCTTATCGCTGCAACCAATAAGGACCTGGAGCAGATGGTCCGGAACGGGGAATTCCGGGAGGATCTCTTCTACCGTCTCAATGTCGTGAGGATACATATGCCGCCGCTCCGTGACCGCAGGAGCGATATCCCGCTCCTCGCTGCCCATATCATCTCGAAATACAGCAGGGAGATGAGCCCCAGGGTCGTCGGATTCACACCGGAGGCTCTCGAGGCGCTCAAGAACCACAGCTTCTACGGCAACGTGAGAGAGCTGGAGAACATACTTGAGAGGGCGATCATCTTCTCTGATTCCGATACGATAGGCATAAGCGATCTCGATCTCCGGTCGTCAGGAGTCCGTCATGGCGGCAAGGATGATGGGGCATTGCAGCATGAATGCCTGTCTCTCCGCGATGCTGAGAAGGAGGCGATCATCAGGGCTCTACGCAGATGGGAAGGCAACCGCACGCGCGCAGCGGCAGAGCTCGGCATATCGAGGCGTACGCTGATCAGCAAGATACAGGAATATGGAATAGGGCTGTAGAGCAGAATGCCGGAAAGGATTAGAATCCATTCCGGAGGTTCATATGAAGAAGTTCATATCATATATGCTGGTGCTGCTTGCAGCAGTCTCCGCGCTATCTGCGGCGGATGTATCCGTTGCCGCTCTCCGTGGCCCTACGTCAATGGGCATGGTATGGCTCATGAACGAAAGCGAAAAGGGCGACGTGGACGGGAATTCCTATTCATTCCAGCTTGAGGGCGCGGCCGATGCCCTTGTTCCGCTCGTCGTCCGCGGCGATGTGGACATCGCTGCGATTCCGGGCAATCTCGCCTCGGTTCTCTATAACAACACCGATGGAAGGGTGGAGGTCATCGGTATCAACACCCTTGGCGTGCTCTATATCGTCGCTCATGATGATTCTGTCGCATCCGTTGATGATCTCAGAGGACGCACGATCTATTCTGCAGGCAAGGGAGCCACGCCGGAGTATGCTCTCCAGTATGTGCTTGCTTCCAATGGGCTTGAGGTGGGGCGCGATGTCTTCATCGAATGGAAGAGCGAACATGCTGAATGCGTAGCTGCGCTCAAGTCCGACCCTGAAGGAGTCGCGATGCTTCCGCAGCCATTCGCGACGACCGCGATGATGTCAGATCCATCCATCAGAATCGCCATCGATCTCAATGATCTCTGGGAGGAGAAGGTCGGTTCAGTGCTCATAACGGGCGTAACTGTCGCGAATAAGGCATGGGCCGAGGAGAACCCGGAGGCTCTCCAGGCATTCCTTGGAAGCTACAGGGAGTCCGTTGAATACGCCAATAGCGATATCCAGGGTGCCGCTGCCCTTATCGGGAAGTACGGCATCGTTCCGGAAAAGGTCGCAGCTGCAGCGCTGCCATACTGCCAGGTGACTCTCATCACCGGGGATGAGATGAAGACAGCGCTTTCGGAATACCTTGCCATTCTCTTCGGGCAGAATCCAAAGAGCGTAGGCGGAGCGCTTCCTGCCGATGACTTCTACTATACAGGCGAGTAAGGCTGCCAGGGCCGGTGCAATAGCATTCTGGCTCATCGTATGGGAGATTGCTTCCCTCCTCATAGGAGAGGAGCTCTTCCTCCCGTCACCGCTGGCGGTCGCGGCAAGGCTCATCGTGTGCATCGGGGATGGCGTGTTCTGGACATCGATACTCTTCACGCTCTCCAGGATACTCATTGGGTTCATCCTCTCGCTCCTTGCTTCCGCCGCCGCAGCGGTCCTTTCATACCGCTTCCGTCTTTTCTCCATTCTTGCCGATCCTCTTGTGAGGATCATCAGGGCGACACCTGTTGCTTCGATTGTCATACTGGTCCTTGTCTGGGTCAGGAGCCGCAATCTTTCCGTCGTCATCTCTTTCCTGATGGTCTTCCCGATCATCTACACCAATATCCTCGAGGGACTGCGGAATACGGACAGGGATCTTCTCGAAGCTGCAGCCGTTTACAGGATGACAGCCATGAGGAAGGCCAGATACATCTACTTCCCATCCCTGATGCCGTTCATCGAGAGTGCTGTCAGCATATCGCTCGGACTGGCATGGAAGAGCGGTATCGCCGCCGAGGTCATAGGGCTTCCCAGCGGCTCGATAGGTGAGCGTGTATATGAAGCGAAGATATATCTCTCGACGCCGGATCTCTTTGCCTGGACAGTCGTGATAATCGTGCTCGCTTTCATATTCGAGCATGTCTTCCTCCGCTTCGTGAAGCTGATTGCAGGGAGGGCTGCATCATGAAGGCTTTCATAGATGAGAAGAGATTCGGAGAGAAGGTCATCTTCCGGAATGCGGTCTTCGATATCCCCCGCAATTGCCGCACCGCTATCCTCGGACCGTCCGGATGCGGAAAGACTACGCTGATGAGGATGCTCTCTGGCCTTGATCATGATTATGCCGGGCATATCGATGGGCTGCCTGAGCTTCCTGTCGTGCTTTTCCAGGAGGACAGGCTATCCGAGCGTATCTCTGTTATGTCGAATATGATGGCAGTGTCCCCGGACAGGAGGAAAGCGGAGCGGATCCTGGCGGATCTTTCGCTCGGAGGAGAGGGCAGGAGCCCCGTGCACGAGCTTTCAGGAGGCATGAAGCGCCGTGTCGCGATTGCAAGGATCCTCATGCTTGATTATGACTGGCTATTCCTAGACGAGCCTTTCCGCGGGCTTGATGATGACTCAAAGCGCCGTGCCGCCGCTCTGATCGGGGAAAGCGCAGAAGGCAAGCCGCTGGTGCTCATCACGCATGACAGGGATGATCTTCCTCTCCTCGGGGTCTCTTCTGTGATAGAGCTAGGTTGACCCACGCCATATAAACGGGCATCATCATATGGAATTACCAAGAGGTGAGAAATGGCACTTAACTGCGGCATAGTAGGACTTCCGAATGTGGGGAAGTCGACGATTTTCTCGGCTGTGACCTCCGCTCCGGCAGAGGCTGCTAATTATCCTTTCTGTACGATAGATCCGAACATCGGCATCGTCAGCGTTCCTGACAGCAGGCTCGATGAGATATCCCGTCTGATACCTTCGAAGAAGATCACTCCGGCAACAGTCGAATTCGTTGATATAGCCGGACTCGTCAAAGGTGCTTCCCAGGGAGAGGGACTCGGCAACAGATTCCTTGCTTCAATCAGGGAGGTAGGTGTCATCGCGCATGTCGTGAGGTGCTTCGATGATCCTGATATCGTCCATGTGTCCAACCGCATCGATCCGGCGTCGGATATAGAGACAATCAATATCGAGCTTGCCCTTGCCGATCTCGAGACAGTGCAGAAGCGCTATGACAAGGTTTCGAAGCTCTCGCGCATCTCAAAGGAGCAGCAGAAGGAGAATGAGAAGGTCCTTCCGATCTACGAGCGCCTGATCAAGTGCCTTGAGGAGGGCGTTCCAGCCCGCACGCTCGGGCTGGATGAGGATGAGGCGGCGCTTGTCTATGACCTCCATCTGATCACCCTCAAGCCGGTAATCTATGTATGCAACGTCGATGAGGATTCAGTTTCAGATGATAATGATTATGTGAAGACGGTGCGCGGCATTGCTGAGAAGGAGAATGCCCCCGTCGTCGTCATCTGCGGCAAGATCGAATCGGAGATCGCGGCTTTGGACTCAGCGGAGGAGAGACAGGAGTTCCTTGAGGCTTCAGGCCTGTCTGAGAGCGGGCTCAATCCGCTTATCCGCGCAGCATACGCCTCCCTCGGTCTGAGGACGTTCTTCACTGCCGGTCCTGATGAGGACCGTGCCTGGACGTTCCGTGAGGGATCCAAGGCTCCTCAGTGCGCCGGCATCATACATACGGATTTCGAGAAAGGCTTCATCAAAGCCGAGGTCTACAGCGTCGACGATCTCATCCAGTACGGTTCTGAGGCGCATGTCCGCGAAGCCGGTAAGATGCGTCTGGAAGGGAAGGACTATGTTGTCCAGGATGGCGATATCGTTTTCTTCCGCTTCAATGTGTGAGCTGAGAGAGTGTCCCTCCGGTTTCCCGGAGGGATTATCAATCCTGCCCATCTGAGTCCGGCACGGCCTGTTTTGCGCGTGTGGATACGCATTTTTTAAATATTTATGTACATTTCATTCAAAAATTCCGTTGCATGAAGAAAAATGACGTGATAGAGTTGGCTCCGGATGCAATCGATTTCTCAGCTTGTTTTTGAAATCGATTGCATCCGTTTATCCTTAATATTGCTTTTTGAGAAAAAAGACTCTTTTCAGGAGGAAGAATCATGAAAAAGGCACTAGTTTTACTCTTGGTTGCTCTTCTTTCATTCTCTGCATTCGCAGGTGGAAGTTCTGAAGCAGCCCCGGAGGCTG
>CALXKY010000019.1 GCA_944389055.1 uncultured Spirochaetaceae bacterium
GTCATCGCCTATGACGGGATCGATGTCGATCCTTCCCGTATTGCCGCTGGCGTTGTCTCGGCAATAGGCTTCCTCGGCGCAGGTGTCATCTTCACCAGGAAGGAGACGACGATCGGGCTTACCACCGCTGCAGGTCTCTGGGCCACCGTAGGCGTCGGAATCGCACTCGGGGCGGGGATGTACATGTCCGGCTTCCTCTTCACCGCTCTGATGCTTCTGGTGCAGGGAATGCTTCACACGCGTCTTGTCTGCCGCAGGGCTTCGATGCTTGCGGAGCTTTCGATCACGCTGGGCAGGAAGGATACCTCTATCTCAGCAGTGGTCAGCAGCCTTCACTCAGCCGGATACATTGTCAGGAGCCCCGAGATCGTCATGAAGGATGACGGGCTGTTCTTCAGCTGCCGCCTCATCGTCCGGCCTGATGCCGATATCGGGAAACTGTCGGAGGGCATTGCAGCCTGCCTCCCCGGAAGCCGCATCTCGCGGCTGGTGATTGCGCACTGACGGATGTATTAGCACTTATTTAACATAAATGATGTTGATTTATTAATCGCATGTATTAATATGTAGACAAGCAACAGGAGGAATCCCCCTTGGAGACAATCAACCGAATTCTAGGATCGTTCTATGCAATGGCCTCTGGAGATGCCATGGGCGTTCCGTCCTCTTTCCTCACTCCGCCGGAGATCAGGGAGAACTGGGGATGGATCGACACGTTCCTCCCGCCTAAGCCGGGTCATATCTTCCATGACGGGCTCGGGGCCGGAGAGTATACCGATGATACGGAGCAGGCCCTTGCGCTCACCGTCACCTTCGCACGCAACCACCGCGTCGTGCCCGAGGATGTGGCCGCTGCCATTATGGAATGGGCAGAAAGGGTCAAGGATAAGTACAGAAGCCCGCTGGGACCCAGCACGGCCCGTGCGCTGAAGGCGATAAAGGAAGGTGCTGATATCCACGAGAGCGGCCGTTACGGTAACACCAACGGAGCTGCGATGCGCATCGCTCCTGTTGGAATGATCCACGGCATGCTCAGCCTTACGCTCGATGATCTCGTCAGGGATGTCTATGAGACCTGCATCCCTACGCATAACACGACTGTGTGCGTCTCATCTGCCGCGGCTGTCGCAGCAGCGGTGTGCGGGGCGATGAAGGGACTCGATACCGATGGCATCGTCGCACTGTCCATCGAGGCAGCGGAGAAGGGTGCGGCCTATGGCTACCCGATAGTCTCCCCGTCGATTGCCAAGCGCATACGCTTTGCTGTGGAAATCGTCAGGAAGGCAGGAAGCAGGGAAGAGGCGATGGCTGAGCTCTATGACTGGTTCGGCGGCGGTGATGGTGCTGCGGATTCCATTCCATCAGCAATAGCTCTCTTCGTGCTCGGGAACGGCTCTGTCAGGGATACCGTCGAAGCGGCTGCGAATCTCGGTGGTGACTGTGATACCAATGGAGCGATTGCCGGAGCGATCGCAGGTGCGATGGCCGGCGTGGATGGCGTTCCTGCGGAGTGGAAGAAGACGATATGCTCCGTGAACCATATATCTATGGAGCAGTACGCCCAGATGATTGAGGATGCTGCCGGCAGCTGGAAGACAGCGGGAGAAAACACCTGATGAGAAAGAAAGGCCTAAGGGCGGCAGCGGAGCCGCTTCTGTATCTCCTTCCTGCGATAATCTTCTTCATCGCATTCACTTATTACCCATTCCTCAAGACAGCGATCTCAAGCTTCTTCCTGGTTGACAGCATGGGACGTGCGAAGGAATTCGTAGGATTCGAGAACTATCTCAGGGTACTGGCAACGCCGCAGTTCAGGATCGCGGTGAAGAACACGATCGTGTACATGATCCTCAACGCGCCTGTGAGCATCCTCATCTCCCTCATCCTTGCGATCATCGCAAACAAGCCGACGCGCTCAAGCAGGGTCTATGAGACGATGTTCGCGCTGACGATGGCTATATCGATGTCCGTTGCGGCAATGATCTTCCGCATGGCATACAATCCATCCATCGGAGCACTGAACCACATACTCGGGACGAGGATCAACTGGCTGAATGACCCGGGGTGGGCGATGATCGCGGTAAGCGTGATCGCAACCTGGCTCAATATCGGATACAACTTCCTCTTCCTCCTGGCTGCGGTGCGCGGCATCGACAAGGGGCTTCTGGAATCCGCGGAGATCGATGGAGCCGGAATCTTCAGGAGAACGCTTGGGATAATCATACCGATGGTGAGCCCGACGCTCTTCTTCCTCGTCGTTACCCAGATGGCGAAATCGATGATGATGTCCTCTCTGGCCCTCATCTTCACCAACAGTGCCACGCTGTCGACGACAGCGAACATAGATACGATGATCTCCTACATGTACAAGCAGGCAGTGAACAACCTCAACTACAATGACGGATACGCTACCGCTATCATCGCATTCATCATGACGTTCATCCTGATGCTCATCAGCTTCAGGTTCGAGAAAAAGGGAGTGCACTACAATTGAACCGCGAGAAAACCATAAAGAAAGCCAAGAATGTTCTCTATCAGGCGATGGCGGTTGCAATCGGAGTCGTCATCATAATCCCCATCATCTATGCGTTCTTCATCTCCTTCATGCCAGCGAATGAGATCATGAGGATGCCGCCTAAGTTCCTTCCTGAACACTGGATACTGGACAATTACGTCTTCGCTATATCCACGACGCCTCTCATGAGGTTCATGCTCAACTCCCTCATACTTGCAGGTGTCTCAAGCATCATAAGGGTCATCACCGCAGCCATGGCCGGCTACGCTTTCTCATTCTACCGCTTCCCTGGCCGCCAGCTCATCTTCTATCTCTTCATGGGCTCCATGATGATCCCGAGCGATGTCGTCCTTATCACGAACTACCAGACGGTCGCAAGGCTCGGCCTGATCAATACGTATCTGGGCATGATGATCATATTCCTCTGCAATGCCACGAATATCTTCCTGATGCGCCAGTACTTCCTCTCATTCAGCGTCAGCCTCAAGGAAGCTGCCGTAATCGATGGCGCATCGAATCTCGGCTTCTTCCTGAAGATACTGCTTCCGGTATCCACACCTGTCATGACAACCGTATTCATCTCATCGTTCATCAGCGTGTGGAACACATATCTCTGGCCGATGCTCGTCACTAATGACAACCTCATGAGAACCGTTCAGGTCGGTGTAACGATGCTGAACTTCCCCGATGGCGTTGTCTACGGGCCGATCATGGCTGCTTCGATGCTTGTTCTTCTTCCGACGCTCCTCGTCTTCCTGATCTTCCAGAAGCGGATTGTCGGCGGAATCATGGGCGGCTCTGTCAAGGGCTGATATATTTTAAGGAGGATTCTATGAAGAAAATCCTTGGGATTGCTGCAGTGCTTCTGGCATCTGCATGTGCTGTCTTTGCTGGTGGGGCTGGAGAAGCTGCACCTGCGGATCCTAATGTCAGAAACGTCGAGTTCTGGCATACGATGACTGGTGTCAACGCTTCGGCAATCGATGCTCTGGTCGACGAGTTCAACAACACGATCGGCAAGGAAGAGGGCATTCACGTAGAGTCGATATTCCAGGGTAACGACAACAGCGAGAAGCTCAAGACGCTTGCCCAGGCCGGCGATATGGAGAACTTCCCCGATGCGGCTCAGATCGCAGGTGCCGGTATCCCTTCGGCTTACGGATATGACTCGCTCGTCCCTGTCGAGGAGCTGAAGGATTCGGCAACGATCCTCGACCTCGATGAGCTCGAGCCCAATATGATCAGAGCATATACCTACATGGATCAGATGATCGGCATGCCGTTCTCCTGCTCAGCACTGCTGCTCTACTACAATCAGGATATGTTCGATGAGGCAGGTATCGATGCTCCTCCTCAGACAATCGCTGAGATGGCTGATGATATCTCCAGGCTCATGGTCAAGGATGGCGACCAGGTTGTGCGCTACGGACTCAACGTTGCGGTAAGGCGCTACCAGATGGCGAACTTCATCGGCGGACAGGGTGACTACAATTTCTTCGGTGACAACGAGGGCGGACGCACAGCACCTATGACACGCGTCACATTCGGCGATGATGGCACGCTCCGCGCATTCCTCACAGAATGGCAGAAGGTCATCGAGACTGGCGGATACAAGCCTACAGAGGATGATATCAATGAGGAATTCGCTCTCCAGCTACATGCGATGGTCCTCATGAGCACAGCTCGCATCGGAAAGATCAAGAGCCTCGTCGGCGACAACTTCAACTGGTCCGTTGCTCCGCTTCCGAAGGTGAACCCGGACGATAAGGGCGGTATCGCAGTCGGTGGAAGCTGCATCGTCATGTTCGATCCGCAGAACGATCCTGAGCAGGTCGATGCTACATGGAAGTTCGTGCAGTACATGGCAAGCGCAGAGCCGCAGTTCCAGTTCCACAAGGATACCGGATACATCCCTGTCAACAAGGGCGTATACGAGCTTGATGGAATCGATGAGTGGTTCGCTGAGAATCCTGAGTACAAGGTCGCAGTGGATGCAATCCATGCTTCCAACCCGAATGTCCAGGAGCCGTTCGATATCATCAACTGGGAGATCGACAGCATCATCATGAACCACATGCTTGCATTCGCAAACGGAACTGAGACGCTCGATCAGTGCCATGACGGAATCGTCAATGAATGCAACCAGAAGCTCGCTGACTACCATAGGGCGAATGGCTGATAGATGGTAAGGCTGATAGTAAGCGACATAGATGGAACGCTTGTCGGCAGGGATGAGAAAATCCCTGCCGATGCTCCTGCCGTGCTTGATGAGGTACGCAGCAGGGGTGTTCTCTTCACTCTCGCTACAGGGCGCTCGGACTGCCTTGCAAGGCATTTTGCCGATTCCTTCGGCTGCGATATCCCCTATACGACATGCAACGGGGCTGCGATCGTCGACAGGAAGGGCAGGGTGTTCCAGCGCCTCAGGTTCCCTATACGGTATGCCCGCGGCGTCATAGGCATGGCTATGGAGGCAGGAATTGCCGTCATCTGCACCGTCGATGGCGATGAATTCGTTCTCGATGCCGATGCCGAGTACGTCAGGCAGCATCGTGAGATCTACTCCTGGGAGAGAACTCTCTCCGAGGATGAGTGGCAGATGCTCGAAGTCGACAAGATCTCGTTCATGAGCTCATTCGATGATGCAGCAATCGCTCTTCTCGAAGCGGAATGCCGCCGTACGCCTGAATGCTTCAGCTATACGCGCTATCAGGACCGGTCGGTCGAGCTCGTGGCCCCAGGCGTAAGCAAGGCGAGCGGGGTGGAGCAGCTTGCTGCCATGCTCTCCGTGCCTATGTCCGAGGTGATGTTCATAGGGGATCATCAGAACGACATACCGCTTATGAAGGTGTCAGGCGTAAGCGCCGCGGTTGGCAATGCCACCGAGGACGCCAAGCGCGCAGCAGGGTATGTCTGCTCCCGTCCGCTCTTCGAAGGCGTGGCGGAGGCTATCGATCGCTTCGTGCTGAGGAATTTATGAGATTATCCACATCTACATGCATCTACTTCAACAGACCCGATGGGAGCAAGATGGATATCAGGGAAACCATCAGGGCCTGCAGTAAGGCCGGCTATCGCGTCATGGATATGAATTTCCATGACGCTGCCGTGTTCAGGACGCCTTTCACCGGGGACGGGTGGAAGGACTGGGTATACAGCCTCAGGGAGACTGCGGAGGAGTGCGGGATAGTATTCTCCCAGTCCCATTCGCATTTCTACAACTACACCGAGGAGAGTGACGGCAATGCTGAGCTTGAGGAGCTCGTGCGCCGCGGCATAGAGGGCTCTGCCATCCTCGGTATCCCCTGGACTGTGATCCATGCGGCAACGGATTTCCGGAGCGCATTCACCGTCAGGTCATCGAAGGAGAAGGGAATCAGGTACTTCTCCGAGCTCTCCGAATACGCCGCACGCTTCGGTGTGGGGCTCGCGATAGAGAATCTCTGGGAGCTGAATATATCGCCGCAGCGCAGGTATACGAGCAGCACAGAGGAGCTTCTCGATCTCGTTGAGGCCATAGATGCCCCGAATATCGGGATATGCTGGGATGTTGAGCACAGCTCGATCATGCATCAGGATCTCAAGGAGGCCTTCCGTCTCGTCGGCGACAGGCTCAGATGCACGCATATCTCCGATTACGTGACGATAAAGCATGATCATATTCTCCCTTATGAAGGTCTTTCAGACTGGGACAGCATCCTCGATGCATTCGCAGCAATAGACTATGCGGGAGATTTCACATACGAGGTGCACCGTTCGACGATGACGCTTCCTGATGAGGCCGTGCCGGCCCGTCTCAGGTACAGCGTCGAGCTCGGAGAGCGGATGCTTGAAGAGATAGAAAGAAGGAGAAAGCCATCATGACAGAAGAGAAGATGAATCCGATGAAGGCGCAGGTCATGAGCCTTCCTGAGCTTCTCAGGGAACAGTACAGGGATCTGGAACCTAAGACAAGGACAGTTCTTTCAACGCCGGAGATATTCTCGCTGCAGCACGTTATCCTCACCGGCTGCGGTGACAGCTGGGCTGCTGTAATGGCAATGAAATATGCATTCGAGGAATTCACGGGCCTCAGGTGCGAGGCTGTGCATACGCTTGATCTCGCAAGGTATTATCCGTCGAAGAGGCTTGGCGGAGCTCCCAATGATCCGATGGTTATCGGAGTCTCCAATTCCGGCAAGGTCGCAAGGATCGCGGAGGCGATGGAGAGGGCAGGAAAGCATGGCGCATTCACCCTTGCTGTGACAGGCCATGAGGATTCCCCTCTTGCCCAGGCTTCAGGGCGTGTCCTTAAGCTTGATATCCCGCCGTTTGCGTCGGCACCTGGAACGAGAAGCTACATGGTGAGCCTCCTTGCGCTCTATCTCCTTGCCATCCGTATCGGAGAGGTCAGGGGCAGATACACGATGGCAAGGGCTTCCGAGCTCAGGAAGGAGATCCCGGCGCTTGCAGATGCACTCGAGGGTATGCTGCCTGAGATGGACCGCCAGATCAGTGGGATCGCCTCGGTCTGGAAGGATTTCGACTGCTATGATTTCGTCGGCGGCGGCGTAGATGAGGCAACTGCGTTCTTCGGCATGGCCAAGGTCTTCGAGGCAACCGGCCAGTATGCTTCATACATCAATGCTGAAGAGTGGCTGCACCTGAATTTCTTCATGCGCGGCAGGGAGAAGATAGGCACGGTCCTCATCGCGGATTCCGCGAATCCTGCGATGTCGAGACTGAAGGAAGTCCTTGGGTATATGAAGGAGCTCGGGCGCCCGATGTTCGTGATCTCCGACAAGGACAGCAGCTTCTTCGGAACGGAGTGCAGCGTCGTGAAGGTGCCTGAGACGAAGCACTGGACAGCGTCTTCGCTCTTCACGTTCATCCCCATCTGCCTGCTCATGGGATATATCCAGGAAGCCCTCGGCGAGAAGGCCGGCAGGGGCTGCGAGGGCCCATGGAGCTTCTCGAAGGGAGCTGCATGCGTACGCAATAGCGAGAAGGTGATTCTTTAAGGAGGCAAGGATGCTTTATAAGTTCAGCTTGGAAACGGGATTCAATTCCGTGACGAACATAACGGATATGGTGAGGAAGGCCGTCGAGGAGAGCGGCGTTGAGGACGGAATCTGCGTAGTCTACAATCCGCATACCACGGCATCAATCGCGGTGACCTCCTTCTGGGATCCCGCGGGATTCGAGGATCTGCAGGATGAGATCTGCCGTCTCATTCCCACGAAGGTCGATTTCAAGCATCAGCATGACACGCCCCAGGATGCCGCAGGGCATGTGAAGTCTGCGATTGTCGGCGTATCGATGGATTTCATCGTTGCTGATTCCAAGCTTCTCCTCGGTTCATCGCAGGGAATCTTCTTCCTTGAGTTCGATGGCCCCAGAAAGAGGCAGTTCTACGTAAAGGTGCTTAAAGGATGATGAAGGTAATACTCGACTGCGATCCCGGAATGGATGATAGCGTTGCTATCCTCCTTGCGCTCTCTTCTCCTGAGCTTGAGGTGCTTGCGGTGACTGCCGTGAGCGGGAATTATCCTGTGGATGTGACATCCTCGAATGCGCTGCGGATCATGGAGCTGGCAGGAAGGAACGATGTGCCTGTCGCAAGGGGCATGTCCCATCCGATGGTGCGGCGTTCTCCGGCCGATCCTTTCACTCATGGCTCGGATGGCCTTGCCGAGGCCGGGCTTCCCGATCCTTCTCTCGCTCTGGACAGCCGGCATGCCGTAGAGGTCATTGCCGATACCGTCAGGCAGCATCCTGGAGAGGTCACCCTGATCTGCACGGGGCCTATGTCAAATGCTGGAATGGCTATCTCGATGTATCCGGAGATCATTCCGATGATCCGCGGCATCATCGCGATAAGCGGTGCCTTCGGTCTCAACAAGGCTTCATTCCTCAACGCTACCGGCGATACTCCGCAGAGCGAATGGAATGTCTATGTCGATCCGGAGGCAGCGAAGCTTGTGTATGAGTCAGGGATTCCCCTCCATCTCATCGGGCTGGATATAGCGACGGATTTCGGTGTTGATTTCACCGATGAGGACATAGCAAGGCTTGAGGCGAGGGGCACAAAAGGCGCACGTTTCCTTCTCAATGCCATCCGCTTCGTGCGCGGCAGGGGATTCGGAGCCTACTGCGCTGTCATCGATGCGATGGCTGTGGCTTATGCCGCTGATCCTTCTCTCGTCTCGTTCGGGAAGGCGCGCGTCGGAGTCGACACGCGCGATGGGCTCACGCTCGGCATGACCGTACGTGACGGACGCCATCACTTCACATGGGACAGCCTTCCTGAAGTGATGATCGCCGTCTCTGCAGACTACGCGGGATTCCTGCGTATGCTTTCCGAGAGGATATGATGGGCGGAATCTATATTGCCGGACCTGAATGCTTCCTTCCCAATGGATATGCGCTCTGGTGGAGCGCAAGGAAGCTTGCTGAATCAAAGGGATTTGCGGTCACGATGCCCACAGCTACGCCGCTGAAGCAGGATGCCGCTGCCCTCAGGGATAATGCCCGGGAGATCTTCGATGATCTTCTCATCCGCGCGGATGAATCCGATACGATAATCGCTGACCTCAGGAGCTTCAGGGGACCTGAGCCCGATGGCGGCACCATATTCGAGATGGGTATGATGAAGGCCAGAGGCGCCCGGCTCTATGGCTATGATCTCACGCTCATGAGCGTAGTGGAAAGGAATCCCTATGCTGTCTTCAGCAATGGCACCGTCTTTGACGAGAAGGGGTTCCCATACCCGTATGCCCCGCTTCCGTTCCCACCTGCCGTCTATGCGCTCTCAACGCTTGTTGAGGGTGATTTCGGCGCGGCTCTCTCGGTCTATGCTGAGGACAGGCGGAAGGAGAGCATGGGCATCCAGCTTCCGGATGACATCGTCCCTGCCGCTGATCCTGATCCGGACAAGGTCTACTTCTCATCCTGGAGACGCTATGATCCGGAGTGCGAGGCATACTATGCGAAGGTCTCGGAGGCTTTCAGCAGGAGGGGACTCATGGCGGTATTCCCGTCTCTTCCTGATTCCTGGGAGCCTGCGGCTGTACGCTCTGCAGTGCTGTCCGATCTTGAGAAGATAGCTTCATGCGGCATTTTCGCAGCGGATCTCAATGATTTCCGCGGCTATGAGCCATCGGGCGATGTAGCATTCGAATGCGGATACGCGTTCGGGCTTGGCAGGAAATGCTTCGGTTTCATGGAGGATGACTCGAAGATGCGCTCACGCATCCCGAACATCGACGGGCTCGATGCCCATGGGCACATCATCGAGAATTTCGATTATCCTATCAATCTGATGTTCAGCTGCTCGATGCCGATCATAAAGGCTTCTGCCGACAATCCGGAGGAGTACGCTGAGGCTATCAGCCAAGCTCGCTGAACTTCAGGTTTATATTGAATCTGACGCAGTCCCCGAGCCATGATGTGGAGGAGTATTCGATGGGGGTACCGTTCTTCAGGAGCGATATCCCCTTGACTACCAGAAGCGGGGTGTCCGCGGTGCTGCTCAGTAGCTTTGCCTCGCTTGCTGTGCATCTCACGACTTCTATGTAATCATTGATCATCTCTGGTACGAGGCCGTAGTGCGCCTTCAGTGTCTGGGTAAGGGAGTTGTTGACCATGCTTCTGTCCCTGAACCCGGGAAGAAGATATGAGGGCAGCCATGACTTGCCGATGGCTATCGGTTTCCCGTTGAGCTTGAAGAGCCTCTTGAGGTAGATTGCTTCAGGCTTTTCATCCGGCAGCTGGAGCTTCTCGCGTACATCGGGGTACGCGTCGGGGATGAGTTCAACCGCAAGCACATCCGCCGTCATCAGATCGCCGGAATTCTCTCCGAGCGTCTGGTCCTGTGAAACCAGCTTGTATTTCAGCTCATGGACATATGGCTTCGGTGAAATCCCCTTGATGTAGGCGCCCTTGCCCCTGTACCGCTTGATGATCCCATCCTTCTCAAGCTCCGCAAGTGCCTGCCTGAGCGTTACGCGGCTGACATCGTACTCTGCAATGAGCTTCGATTCTGATGGCATGAGATCCCCGAGCTTCCATTCGCCGCGGCTGATCCTGTTCAGTAGATCCTGCTGTATCTGGTAATATACCGGAATCGGTGAATCGCGGTTGATGCTGTCCATAGGCTTCCCCTTCAGAACAATTCTACCGGTGAAGGAATGACAAGTCAAAACTTATATGCTTGTAAGGTTATTAAGATTCCTTAACATAGGTTTCTTCCGAAGGGGCGCAGGGACTGCGGCAGCTGGATAATGAGAGGGTAGCTCCGGCTCAGCCCTTATCCTGGCTGTATCTGCAGAGATCCCTGAGTCCTTCTTCCACGCGTCTGTTGAAGGACTGCAGGGGGAAAGATCCCTTCCTGTCCCTTTTCCCGCTCTTCATTCCCGTCAGCAGCTCGATGCCGTCATCGACCTCTGAGATGGCATAGATATGGAACATGCCTTCATCGATGGCTTTCTCTATGTTCCTGGGCAGTATCAGGGATGAGATATTCTGCACGGGAATCATCACCCCCTGCGAGCCTGTAAGCTCGGAAATCGAGCAGGCGTTGAAGAATCCCTGGATCTTCTCATTTATGCCCCCGACAGGCTGCAGCGCACCCATCTGGCTCACGGAACCTGTTACGGCTATGTCCTGACGGATCGGTATGTCCGCGATTGCGGACAAGAGCGCATAGAGCTCACCGAGGGAAGCGCTGTCGCCATCGACTTCCGCATAGCTCTGCTCGAAGCAGATGCCGGCATACAGCGAAAGCGGGAATGTCTTTGCATAGCGATGCCTGAGATAGCCTTCGAGTATGAGAAGGCCCTTGTCGTGTATGCCGCCTGAAAGGCCGGCCTCATGCTCGATGTTCACGATTCCCTCGCTGCCCGGGGCTACGGTTGCCGAGATGACTGCAGGCGTGCCGAACGATGAGACGCCGCGATCCATGACCGCCAGTCCGTTGACGATGCCTGTCTTTGTTCCCGAGAGCGCTATGACCATATCGCCCTTGCGGATTTCCTCGTTTATCGTCTCTTCCGAAAGCGACGCGTGCCAGCTTCTCCTGCCGAGCGCGCTCACTACATCCCCAGCTTCGATTCCTGTCTTTCCCCTGGCCTCCGCTTCGAGGTTCGCTTCCTCCATGAGATCCCCGAGGAGGGAAAGCTCCGTCGTGAGCCTGTCCCTGTCCTCCGCAATGCATGAGGAGTAGCGGAGTATCTCATCATATGCGCCGTCATCAGCAGGGAGGAATCCGCTCCCGGCAGCTTTGAGATAGCTCACTGTTCCGTTCATGTTCTCCTCAGTGCGGGGCATCGTGAAGTCGAATTCGGGGGCGATGCGGAAGTAGCGCACGAATTTGTCATCCTTTTCTATGAGACGGTTGTACGTATCCTCTGTGCCTGTGAGTATGATCTTTGTGAGCATGGGAATCGGGGCAGGGCGCACCGCTCCTGTCATCTCTCCTGGAACGGCATTTGATGAAAGAGCCCTGTGCGTCATCTCAAGGTATCTCTTGAGAGTCTTCCAGAGGCTCTCGTCGCCGGTGATCTCCTCTGCATTCATGATCAGGAAGCCACCGGAGGCAAGCTGGTATGAGCCTACGCGTATCGAGAGGTGAGGTGCCGGCTCCTTGTCTGAGCTGCCGAATAGTGACTGATGGGATGGGTGCGTCTCGATTATCGCAGGACGCCTGTCCATTCCTGTGCGGTCTGCTACTATGTTTATCCTGTATGCATCGTTTTCTTCGCCGTACGGAGGTAGCGATTCCAGGAATGAGAGGATTTCCGGAGATGGCCACTGCCTGAGCATCTCATCCTTGCCAATTAGTCCCCTGCCATATGCCAGCAGGTCAGCCTGGAATGCACGTGCCTTTCCTGCAGGGAACATCAGAAGCCGTATGTTCCTTGAGTGGCCGGACCATACGTAGGCGGCATCACGGATCATGCCAGGTGCAGGAGGAAGCTTCCCTATCTCCTCAAGAACAGCTGTGAGGCGTCCGGATCCATCCTCTCCGGAGAGGAAGATGTTGTAACCGACCCTGTCGATGGAAAGTCCGAGCTTCAGAAGGCTCATTGCCTTCTCCTGGCCTATTATCGCGGTGCCTGCAGCTATGGATGAGAAGGAGCGGGATGGCTGGGACAGCCTGAGCTCCTCTGTTCTGAGTTCTCTGATCATTATGGGGAATATTACAGCAAATGCCTGCTGTTGTGTATTGCTGCAGCGGTGAAGGGATCTTCTCATCCAGTGGAAAATCTGCCCGCAAACGGATTATACTTCCAATATGTTCGTAAGCGAGTATACGAAGGATCTCTCCGAGAGGCTTTCGATAGATTCATTTCCTTTTGATATCTCACTCAACGGAGTGCAGATAGGAGCGCCCGACAGAGAGCTCAGGAAGGCGGCTTTCGCAGTCGATGCTTCCTTTGATACCATAAACAGCGCAATAGAGAACGGTGCTGACGTGCTTGTTGTTCATCACGGTCTCTTCTGGGGGCAGCCGCTGGCCATCACAGGGGCGCATTACAGAAGGGTCAGGCGGGCAATCGAAGGAGGGCTGACGCTCTTTGCCGCTCATCTCCCGCTCGATGTGCATCCGCTGTATGGCAATAATGTCCAGATGGCGCTGAGGCTCGGGATGACCGAGTTCGATCCATTCGGCGATTACAAGGGCATAAAAGTCGGCTTCAAGGGCTCCCTTCCGTTCCCCATGACGATTCCTGAGATCGCAAGGCTCCTCGGCTTCTCGTCCGATACGGGGATGCAGGTCCTGAAATTCGGACCTGACATGATAAGCACTGTCGGAATCATATCCGGTGCCGGCGGCGATGATGCGGACCAGGCTATCAGGGATGGTCTTGATCTCCTCATAACCGGCACTGTTCCACACGAGGTGTTCCATACGGTAAAGGAGAATGGCCTGAACCTTCTTGCAGGTGGCCATTACAGGAGCGAGGTGTTCGGCGTCCAGGCGCTGATGAGATTCACGCAGAATGAGACCGGCGCGGAATCATTCTTCATCGATGCGGAGACAGGACTCTGATGGACAAGAGAAGATACTACCCATTCATTCTTTCCGCTGCCGTTGTAGCGGTTGATCAGATCTCGAAGGCGCTGATCGTGCATTTCATTCCAGAAGGGACCGTCGGCGCGAAGCTCCTCGGCGATTTCCTGTGGATCTGCCATGTGCGCAATGATGCCGTCGCGTTCTCGATAGGTGATTCGCTGCCGATGTGGATGAAGTACATCTTCTTCATCGGCCTGCCGCTTCTGCTGATGGCGTTGCTCTCCGTGGCTATCATCTCAAGGCGTTTCGATGCTGAGCTCTCATGTGCTGAGAGGTGGTGCCTCGCAGGTATCGTCGGCGGCGGGGTGGGAAACCTCATCGACAGGATCTTCCGCTCCATGCGCGTAGTCGACTGGATATCAACGAACAACTATGGCTGGTTCGGCATGGAGAGGTTCCCGACCTACAATGCCGCGGATGCCTCCGTTGTCATATCGATCATACTCCTTCTGCTTATTGCTCTTTTCGCAGGAAGGAAAACGAAAAAGGAGAGTCCGGATGCCGGGAAAGAAAGCTAATACTGCCATATTCATGGTCGCAGCGACCATCGTCAACATTCTTCTGATGCTGATCTTCTTCGTAGGGTTCGGCATTGTCATCACGCTTCTGATGAACTGGATACCTGCTCTGCAGAACGTAACGATGCTCATGATCCTTGCCTGGTTCGCGCTCTCGATATTCCTCTCATTCCTGACATACTCGCGCATTGTGAAGTGGGCTACTGCGAAATTCTCCCTTGAGGACAAGCTCGACCCGATCTTCACTCCGCGCAGGAACTGGCCACGCAGGGAGGAATGATCCTTGCGGTACGTTCCGGTAAAGGCATTTGATGATCTCTATTGGTATTCATTCAATGATGAGCCGATAGCTACCGGGAATCCTTACATAACGCCCCGGCTTTCCGATCCGTCGTTCCTTCTTCCCGATGAATCACCGGATGCCCTCTGGCATCTATTTGCCCATACGTGGAAGGGCGTCGAGCATTACACATCGACATCGGGACTGGAATGGAAGAGGGAGCACCTGATCTTCACCGGAGGACGCTCTCCCTCGGTTTATAAGGCCGGGGGTGTGTATTACATGCTTTTCGAGACGCATTCACGGCTGTTCAGGGGCAAGGGCGAGAAGAGTGATTCATCTCGCATAATGCTCTCGACCTCCTCGGATCTGGCACTCTGGTCGGAGCCGCGCAGGATCTTTGATTCGGCGGATGTGCCGTCCTCCTCCTGGCGGGGCGGGCCCAGGCGCCTCTTCATGCCGCAGCTGGTGCAGTGGGAGGGACGCTACAGGCTCTATTTCGGTGCTGGAGAGGCTTCTATGCATGACACAGGCGAGAAATGTCCCGCTCTGCTGATGTGCGCTGAGTCGTATTATCCCGAGGGGCCGTATGAGCTCAGGCAGGAACCGCTGATGGTTCCCGATCCGGAGAGCACGTACCATAATCTGGCTGTCGGTACGGTGAGGCTGATTCCCTGCTCGGATGCAGTTGCTGCTGTCTGCTGCCCGCGATATTACGACAGTGCGGCAGGACGCTCCCGCTCCGTGATGCTTCTTGCCAGAAGCAGTGACGGACTTGCGTTCACCATGGGGGAGAGGATGCATTCTTCTCCGCCTTCAGGATGGGCTTCGGGGTATATCACGTCGTGCGATGTGAAGTATAAGGAGAATGAGGATACCTGGTACTGCTACTACTCAGCTGATGGGTTTCCTGAGTCGCCGGTACGTCTCCGGCGCGAATCGCTCGGGCTGCTCTTGGGGAGGAAACGATGATAGATCTTCACTGCGATACTATTTTCTCATTATGGAAGGAATCCGGAGCATATACGCTTGCGGATAATCCTTTCAGCATCTCCGCCGTCAGACTGCGGGATGGAGGGGTTCGTGGACAGTGCTTCGCTCTCTTTACGCCGATGCATTCAGGTGTTCCTGCTCTTCATTCTGGCAAGTCCCCATGGCAGATCGTGAATGAGCTGCACGATGTTTTCGTACGTGAAACGGCAGAGGCCGGGATTCCGATGATGGATTCCGTCAGCGGGCTTTCTGACGGTAATGTCCACGCCATCCTCACCACGGAGGAAGGCGGTGCCATCGAAGGGGATATCTCAAGGCTCGAGATCCTCAGAGAATGGGGTGTGAGGATATTCGGCCTTACATGGAACTGGGAGAATGAACTCGGATACCCCAATTCGCGCGATCCTGAGATCATGGGAAAAGGCCTGAAGGAGAAGGGGATCGAAGCTGTCGAGGAGTGCGGAAGGCTAGGCATCATCGTCGATGTGTCGCATCTGAGCGATGGCGGCTTCATGGATGTCGCGCGCTATTCGAAGCTTCCGTTCGTCGCAACGCATTCCGACTGCAGGAGCGTGACCTCTGCTTCCCGGAATCTCACCGACGAGGACCTCCGTATCCTTGCCGATCATGGCGGTGTCGCCGGCCTCAATCTCTGCCCTGCGTTCCTCTCGGATGATGATCCTGCCACGGAAGCGGAAGCTGAGAGCCGTATAAGCGATATGGTCAGGCATGTCATGCATGCATACAGGACCGCAGGAGATGAAGTGCTTGCCATCGGCACCGATTTCGATGGAATCGGAGGCAGGCTTGAGATACCATCTCCTGATAGGATGCATCTTCTGCGCGATGCTCTTGCCTCAGCAGGCATGAAGCAGTCCGTGCTCGATAAGATGTGGGATGGAAACGCCGAAAGGGTACTGCTTGAGGCGGAGGAGGTTTTCAGATGAAACGCATCATAGCGCTGCTCGTTATCGTTACTGCGGCTGCAGGAGCCGCATTCGCATCGGTTGAGATGGATCTGGCACTCGGCGGCCAGATGACATATGGGAATATTGAGATATCCGCGCAGAGCACCAGCTTCGATTTCGCAGTCGATGCTGAGCTCGATATGGATTTCGGCCGTGGTCAGGGAATGATGATCGGCGTCATGCCTACCAAGAGCGACATAAGCATCAGCGTCGGTTACGCCTTCCAGACTGACATAGGATCCAACTGCGAATTCCTTCTCGGAGCAGGTGCCACGATGGTCCTCGGCGGGCAGTTCGGCCTGAATTACTTCGCCTCGTTCGATTTCGATTTCAATATCACGCCGGATATGTTCTTCCGGGTAGGTACAGGCGTTCAGATCGATATGGGCTCATTCGACAACTATGGCAAGGAATGGAAGATAATAATACCTCTTCCGGCATTTGCCTTCGGCTGGCATTTCTGAGGCAGCATGCGGAGGGTTATCCCTCCGCGTACCTCATTGAAATAATCTCTGATTGCTGTTATATTGCACGTTATCGGGGCCGTAGCTCATCTGGTAGAGCGTCAGGTTCGCAATCTGAAAGTGGCGAGTTCGAGTCTCGTCGGCTCCATATCCAGGATGATTTCACGCTAGTCAAGCGACAGCTCTTCTCGTTATAAAAATGTTGCGAAAAACCCATTGGCTTGCCGATGGGATGAAAGCAACAGATTCAGAATGTGATGACAGAATGCTTGCCATCAATCCATAGTTTAGCTTTCTGTGTGGAGAACCTGATGAGACAGTAGTTCTCATCGTATGGACCATCAGGATAATAGTGGGAAAAGAAGTCTTTCCAATATCGTCTCAGCGTATCCTTGTCTGTAACGACTTCAGCTTTCCCCGTGAGACTCGCGCTGTCAGCTTCCCTGACAAATGAGATTCCGGCTTTCCAATTGACCATGAGATGCCTTGCCTTTGCCGAGTTGCGGTATGTCGTCATCCATATATCCCTTATCCCATCATGCGCTATGACATCTATTGCGACGGGGCGGGGAAATCCCTCCTCATTGATGGTTGAGAGTGTTACATAGCCGCATCTGTCAAGGATCCATGAAGCCTTGTCCTCATCTTTCATCCATCGCTTGAGGCCAACAGGCTGTACAACCTCTGAACTGCATGAGAAGACGCCGTTCTTAAAACAATTGATGCAGTAGTCCTCGTTTCTGTGTCCGTCGCCATGAGTGCCGAACAGTTCCGGCGAATCAATGATTCTTCCGCAGCTCTGGCAGATATGCATTCCTTCCATGTCCGAATTATAGCTTTGCTGGAGCAGACGGCAAAGAAAAAGTTGATTAATACATATATCAGTTAGACAATATATGTCTAAGGAGACCCGATGGCACGACCAAGATCAGAGAATGTACAGATAAACATCGCCATTCCCGGAGAATGGAAGAAGGAACTTGAGAACCTTGCGAGGATATACTCTGTGGAGGAAGGCAGGACAGTCACATTCCTCGACCTCATGAGGCGGGCGATAAAGGAGAAGTTCCAGCTGGGAGATGGGAATGGCGAGTGACGGATACCACAGCGCCTCACACTGCAGGTATCTTGTCCAGTATCACATCATATGGTGTCCGAAGTTCAGGTTTGATGTCCTCGAAGGGGATGTGGAGGCTGAGCTGAAGAGGATACTTGAGAGCATCTGCATGAAGTATGGCTATGCCATCAAGGCTCTTGAAGTGATGAGTGACCATATACACATATTCGTGGACTGCCCGCAGACGGTCGCGCCATGCGATGTCGTGAGAACGCTCAAAAGCATAAGCGCGGTGGAGATGTTCAGGGCTTTCCCGAAGCTGAAGAGGTTCTATTCAAGATGCGGTGTCCTGTGGTCCAGAGGATATTTCATCTCATCGGTGGGGCATGTGAGCGAGGCGACGGTAAAGAAATACATAGAGGAGCAGAAGAGTGGCGAACGATGATCTTAATCTGCTGAGGAAGAAAAGCGGCAGGCATGTCCTCGTAATCGAGGCCGGCATGGCTGAGGATGACAAGAGAAATGTCTTCAGCATCTCCAACCGTCTCCGCCTTGCCGGCAATGAGCTCATTGCCATAATGAGGGACAATATGGAACAGCTGGTGAGAACGAAGCGGTACCGGAAGCTTAAGGCCCTCTATGGCAAAGCGTGTGAGAACAATGACAATGCCTTGAAGTCTCATCTTTCTGCCCAGATGGATGTGATGCAGGCTGAGTATGATGTCAGCTGGGATTATTGCAGGAGAGCGATGATTCCGATCGGGAAGAAGTATTCACTTTCCAGCGTATTCGCTCTTACCCGGGCAGAGGACATCTGGAAAGGAATTGGGAAAGTCATGTATGGAGAAGGCAGGATGATCCATTTCCAGAAGAGAGGAGATTTCCCTATACTCAGAGCCAAGCAGATTGAGAGGATTATAACGGTCAAGAACATTGATGGGCGGCTGGTTTTCTCCTGCAGCGGCATGACCTTTTCACCCATTATAACTGATCAGTTCGAAGAAGATGAGGTGAATGTCGTACTCAATTATCTGGCGCACAGCGAAGATACTGAAGCAAAGGCAGTGAAGCTCTTCAAGGAGGCAGGGGAAATCCCTGACACTAGCCGTCCATGCTATGCATCATTGAAGTGCGAAGTGATAAGAGGAAGGCTGAGGGTCTTCATACATCT
>CALXKY010000020.1 GCA_944389055.1 uncultured Spirochaetaceae bacterium
AAGCAGGCTGCAGAGGACAGAAGCCCTGTTCTCGGCAAGTTCGTCAAGGTCATCAAGGGTGGTTATGAAGTCGATCTCGGTGCAGATTACAAGGGATTCTGCCCGCTTTCGAAGGCTGATGTCGTACGCGTTGAGGATCCTGAGTCTCTCATCGGCAAGACTGACTACTTCGTAATCGACAAGTTCCATGCAGGAACAAAGCTCAAGAGCGTGGTTTCCCGCCGCGAGTATCTTGAGAAGAAGATCAAGGAGAACAAGGAAGCTTTCTTCAAGACCGTTCAGATCGGCGATGTCGTGCAGGGCGAGGTAAAGTCCTTCACATCATTCGGTGCATTCATCGATCTCGGTGGCTTCGATGGTCTCCTTCATATCAACGATATGTCCTGGGGACATGTCACAAGGCCTAAGGATTTCGTGAAGAAGGGACAGATCGTCCAGCTCAGGCTCATCAACATCGATCCTGAGACACAGAAGATCAACCTTTCCCTCAAGCACATGACACCCGATCCGTGGACAACGTTCGAGGACAGGTATCAGGTAGGCGATGTCGTCAAGCGTCCTGTCACGAAGATCACATCATTCGGTGTGTTCATCGAGCTCGAGCCTGGCATCGAGGGTCTTGCGCATATTTCCGAGCTCTCCTGGACAAAGAGGATCACGAACCCGAAGGAGGTCGTCAGCATCGGCGATGTCGTTGAGGCTAAGATCCTTGGCTATGATCTCGACAAGAAGAGGGTTTCTCTCGGACTCAAGCAGCTTCAGGAGAATCCGTGGGATACGATTGCAGAGCGCTATCCTGTCGGCAAGGTCGTGACAGGCCCGGTCGTCAAGGTCACGCAGAGCGGTGCATTCGTCAACCTTGAGGATGGAATCGACGGATTCCTCCACATCGATGACATCTCCTGGACAAAGAAGATCAAGAGCATGGATCAGTTCTGCAAGGAAGGCGATACGATCGAGGTTGCTATCTCCCGCGTTGAGCCTGAAAACAGAAGGATCAGGCTTTCAGTCAAGCAGCTCGAGGGCAATCCATGGAACACGCTCAAGAAGGATTATCCGAGATATTCCACAATCACGGGAACAATCTCCTCAGTCGCTGATTTCGGCGTATTCGTGAAGGTTCTCGGTGATATCGAGGGACTTATCTCCAAGTACAACCTCGTCGGACCTGATGAGGAGTATACGGATGCTGTCCTTGAGGGTTACAAGGAGAAGATTGGTGAGCCTATCACAGCGATGGTCATCGACATCAATCCTCAGGCTCAGAAGCTCAGCCTCTCCATCAAGGAGATGGTAAAGCGTTCCCAGGAGTCCGAGATGGCAAAATACATGGCTGATTCGAAGGAGGATGATGATACATACAACCCCTTCGCAGACATGCTCAAGGCCACGAAGGAAGACAACTGATAGATGCGGGCTCCGGCCCGCATTTCTGAAGGAACGCGATGATGGATAAAGAAAAGAACTCAAAGAACGAGAAGGTTGAGGACAAGCTCAATTCCTTCATCGGGAAGAACAAGAAGCTCTTCCTCGGTATCGGGATTGCACTTGTTGCTGTCATAATTGTTCTCTGCGTTGCTCTTGCAATGGTCCAGAAGTCGACGAATGCCAGATTCGATGCGCTTGCCGCGCTCGAAGGCCAGCATGGGGATCTTGTTGCTATGGGACCATCAGCTGATGGCTATGCCGATGCTGAGGCAGCTTTCACCGCTGCTGCTGAGGAGCTTACAGCTGCCGGTCTCGATAAGTACCCGGGAGCAAAGGCAATGTACCTCCTTGCGGATATCGCATATTCCGAAGGAGATTACCAGAGCGCAGCTGACATGTATGCCCAGATCGCATCTGCTCAGAGCGGTACATATCTCGGACCTCTCTGCCTGATGAATGAGGCAGCATGCTATGAGAACCTTGGAGACAGCGATACGGCACTTGGACTCTACAGGCAGGTAGTCGATACATACGGTGATCACAGTGCACAGGCTCCGAAGGCTATGTTCAGCATCGGGCGCATCTATGACGCACAGGGTCAGACCGATCTTGCTCAGGCTGAGTTTGAGACGCTTACGGGTCTCTACCTTGTACCGAGCAATGGAGCCATGCCCAGCGAGTATGCACGTATGGCACAGGCATACCTTATTAACTACGCTGACTGATCTCTGTCGGCAGCTGATAGGAGGACACTGGTGAGAAAGAGAAAGCTCAGGACTTTCCTTATTGTCGGTGTCCTTTTCTTTCTGCCTGCGTGCGGCATTCCCCGCATGTTCCCCTGGAGCGAGGATTCACAGTACGAGCTGACATCCAACTCCATTACTTTCTATCTTGATTTCCTCTATCAGACCGATGAAGGCGTGCAGCGCTGGCCGACGCTTGAGCCCAGCGAGAATACGCCTGTATTCCGTATCTACTACTACATAGATGATACTCAGAACTTCAATAGCAATGTAAGTATTGGCTCAAGCTTAAGAAGCCGTTTCAGAAGCCGTTATGGCAGTTCTTTCCCTCCGTTTTTTGATGAAGGTGATGAGGTTGCGACAGTTACGGTAACCACAGATAGAGATGAAACTATTGAAGTCAGTGCATATGAGGTGACAGTTGTTCCATCCGGCGGTGGGGATCCTGTCCCGATTTCCAGGGTGTTTCAGGGGATGGATTATTTCGCTTCTGCGGGAGGCAGTTCTTATATCGCTGAATATTCTTTCCGAAGGACATCGAATTCTGGTGAATATTACATTGAGATGACCTACAATGGGCAGACATATCTGCTGGCAAGGATGAATGGGGAGCCGTTCTCCGATTCCTCTCCGGATATCTATTTCAATCCGCGGAGTGGCGGAGAACCTGAGTTCCTTCCTGAAGATGAGTCTGCTTTCATAGGAAATGCTGTTGGAGTTCATCTCTTCGGCGCAGTCTCTTTTGCCTTCGAAGGCTATACCACGCGCCAGACTGTCCTTCTTGATGATATCAGTCTGAACTGATTTCTTATTCCACTCGTTTATGATCAGCTTAGCTATAGGCATTCAGCAGAGCTGAGCGTATCATGGATATATGAAGTTATGTAGATTTGTATCAATTCTGCTTGCAGTATCTGCAATGCTTCTCATCCCATCATGCGCAGAAGATCCTGATGCATCTCAGATGGGGGGGGGAATGGATCGTCTTCTGAATCTGATCTGATCGGAAGGATTGCTGATATCGAGAACCTTGCTGGATATGAGTATATCGGTGTAGGAAGCACTGATCGTTCTGTTTCATCTCGATACCGCTCATCTGATGACTACAGCTCTGTTCTTGTCGGATACACAGCCGATGACCGTGTCGAAGAGCTTACGTACCTAGATTCAAGCGGACATCGGATCAACAGTGGAATCTATCTTGGAGATCTGAAAAGGCTAGGGGATTATATCTTCCTTTCTCTGTTTGATGGAGACAGAAGCAGTGGATACAACTTCTGCATACATGTACCAGAGGACAAGCTTTACAGGCTGCCTGAGCTTGATATCGAGTTCGGAGGCAATACAGATCACTCCGTGGCGATGGATGGAAGCGTTGTGACATTCACAGCTTCTGATTCAATCTATGAGCTATATGCAGAGAAAGGCAAGCTGATCGTAAACGAGCTGATTGACCTTGTTAAATTGCCATATTTTCGCTCATTTTTCAGAGACAGGTATGGGAATATCTTTAATACCCTCGATAATCAGCAATATGCGATTGTTGGTTGTGTGTGGTCGCCTTCAGATAATACATACCATACAATCGAACTCCTGCAGGATAGCCCTAAAGATACATACTGGCTTTCTATCAATGGTATTACCTATATTGAGTATCTTGAGGACAATCAGCAAAAGAAGGGATACTTCGATGAGAATGGTGATATCCAGGAGATTGCTGAGGGAGGATTCTACCCATTTCGAGATTATAATTCCGGCAATATGGGGGAAGCAGCAAAAGATCAGTTCAGATACTACACCTATCTGGAAGGAAATAACTTGTATATGGTGATGGTCCAGTATGGTCTTGAATATCCGTTGATCCAATCTGGTGTAGAGGATATCAAATTCAAGAATGATGAATGGATTGAATTTACTGAAAAGGGCAATCCGGTTTATTTGATATATTCTATTAATAGAGATGGAATTCTATCAATTTCGATGGATAGTTCAGTAATGTATGTTCTGACGAATAAGGCCTTCTATAGTATTGATTTTCTTTCAAAGAGCGGAAAGATAATCAGTGATAATTATTTTCAATATAAGAAATTTTGGAATCTCGGTCCTATAGGTTTCGAGCTGCAGGTTCTCGATGAAAATGGAAACACCATATCTGTTCTTATTGATAAGGATGGAAAAGAAATACACAAGGAAATCTCGGACTACTGTGACTATGATCATTTCTCGCTCAGTCCGCTGAACTGATGGTGGATATCGATTGATGATATATCAATTGAAGAGGCCTCGGATGATTATTCCATCCGAGGCATTAGCATATTAATTCAAAGCATTTGAACTGTTTATACTTTTTATCTGTTCATCTGTCAGAGCATATGTACTTACTGTTCCATCTTTTGAAGTAAGTCTTACGATAGCTGATAAATATTCTGCCGATCCATTTTCTATCTTGGATTCATTCCAGAATTCTATATCTGTATAGTCATGAAACTCAGATGTAAACAACAGCTTTTCATAAGTTTTATTTCCGAAGAATTGTGCTTCACCTTCGATGATGTACGGAGATCCTTCGATAGAAATATTAATTAAAGTTCCTTTGAGTAATCCAGTCGCGGAATTTGACACTACAACATATTTCCTGAGCAGGCCTTCAATGTAAGTAGCATAAAAAGATGAATATTCCGTCAGCTCAACTTCTTTACCATCAATGTAATAACTTTGATCTACGCTGTTGTTTATTGCTGCAATTGATTTTGCGACAGATGAGATAGACCTACCATCTTCCAATTTAAATTCATTCGATGTGGTGGAAGTTAAACCATCTGAAATGATTGTGCTTGTCATTGTTAGAACAATTTTCCCTGTCTCGTCAGCCCATGATGTTTTCTGTGTCATATCAGCCTGACTGAATTGCATTTGAACTTGAGTTGTAGAACCTGAAGAAAGGATACCCATTATTGGTGGTATCACTTTATTGAAAATAGTATCGGGCATTGTACCGTCAGTTGCAGCAGGGAAATTCTCGGCTATGCTTGTTTCAGCCCCCCAGTCTGAGCATCCGGATTGCAACCAGTAGCGACCAGCATGATAGCAATTAATGAAATCAACATGACCTTTTTCATATAAAACCTCTACAGGTGAATTTATTCCATCCCTGCAATATAGTCCATCTGAATCTTCTATATGGAATAGTCACATGCTTTTTGACCGTGGGCTCGCTGGCTACTGTTGTCAATTGATACAGAAAAGAGAGGGCAGGGGAGTCCCCTACCCGGTTATACTCGAATTGCTGATTACGAATGACATATCGCTGGTAATTACTGGATCAAAGTTTTAAATGCTCAATGTCCAAGCCAAAATCCAGTTAGAATTTTGTTGGGTTTGATCAGTGGTTCTGAATCAACCTCATTACGTTTATTTCTGCGAATTATTGGCGATAACATTCAAAAATCACAATTATTGTGCAGTTTGTATTTTGTGCTTGAAATTACTTCTTATAGAATCAAAACGTGAGTAGAGAATGTTATAAAATACCCTGCGAAATAGGTACTTATAATAGATATTATAAATATAATAAACCAATAAAAAAATATTAATTAATAAATCTATTAAATCTAAAAAATGTTCTAATAAACATAAAATTGATAAATTCATGTTGCATATAGCGTTCCGTTATACGTCTGGGTTAAGATTTCTTATGGATATAATGTATATTCTGTCAACTAGAATATTTTATAATATAAATAATCATAATAAATATATTGAATATTATAGGTTATGAAACATATAAAACTCTTTTTTCTATTTATAAGATTAATAATATAAAATCATTCTATAATTTTAAATTAAATATATGACTTATTATATTACGAAAATTTTACCAGTAGCCTTTTTCACTTTTCATCCGATTCTGTTTCTGTATAACGTTACATAGTTGATATCAATATAAATCGTTTCATTAAAAGAGGATGTCAGTTGTTTCTTATGACACTGAAAGCTTCATCAAGCCGTGAATCATATGTATATTCAGCAGGATTGCCATTTATATCAGCATTGCCGGTGAAATCTTTGTAGCTGAATGGAATAGGGTTGTCCGGGACAATTCCGATGCCTTCATAGAAGGTTCCATCTGCAGCAGCATGCTGGACTGAAGGCGTATAGACAAGCGTTATGAATGGCTCAACGCTGAACTGGCCTGCGTTGTAGACGGAATCATCATCAACAACAGCACCGAAGGCTCCTGCGGTTGTGCCTCCGATGATGCTGATTTCCCTACCCTGCTCCTGCAGTTCCCTGAAGATCAGAAGCAGGACCTCGCTGTTGGAAACAGAGCCATTGTTCGCTAGTACTGCGATCGGGATATCAGGATCCATTGTCTCTGCAGCTGGCTGGAACCGCAGCGGGATCCATGGACTGTAATCGAGGCGGTTATCACCGGTTTTCATGCGTTCCTGCATATAGATGAATTCATCAGAGGACAAGCTCCCGAAGAGGTATGGCGTATCAGCGCTGTATCCTCCGGGATTGCCTCTCAAGTCGATTATCACCCCAGAGGTATCGCTATCCAGGAGCTTTGCTTTGAAAAGCTCTGCAAGTGCCAGCATATCAGGACATTCGTCAGGGTTATTCAGGTAATACCTGAACATGAATGAGCTCATGAGCAGGTACACGATGCTGTCCGATGTGATTCCCATGAATGCGAAGTCAGTCGTATCAGCTTCCGTATCTCTCTGATTCTTCACAAGGATCCACGTTTCGAAATATTCGCTATCCATTGCGGGAAAATATCTTGTGTATGTTCCGTCAGCAAGCTTCTCGCAATCAAAGCCGATTGTGTATCTGAGAATGTTCTCTGGCGACTCAGCCTGGAATTCGCTTCTCTCGAATACATCCGGAAGAGCACCGAAGTCTGAATCCTCGACCAGTTTTCCGTCTGCTCCATATTCCCTTACCGAGGCCATGAATATCTCATCCTCAGTGCAGCCCGCATTGCTCATCATCCTTGTCTTCAGGGGTGATGAGGACAGCACCAGCGATGGAAGACCGCTATAGCCGCGGATCGCAAGGCTGTAGTGCATGTCGGAAAGATCCGATGCGATTTCATGGAAAGCGCGTAATGCTTCAATCTGCTTCTCTTCTTCTCCTGTGATGGAACCCAGCGACTCGAATACAGGAAGATATTCATTGTAGACTTCATCCCATTCATATCCGGGAGAATCGAGATTCCAGTAGAGATAGTTATCATTCATGCCATGCCAGTAGGCTTTGAATACGGAGCTCCATGATCCATCGATCATGTATTCCTCCGGAGGAATCCTTCCGCTGCTGCATGCTGCAAGGATGATGACTGAAAGAAAGAGGGCAAACCGCTTCATTCAGCTGCGCCTCCTGTCATATACATGATGCCAAGGGTTATCGTAAGAGCAGCATTGTATCTCATTGTCTGCTTGCGCTGATAGCGGATCTCATCCGGCAGCAGGCTGAAGGAAGCTGCAGCGCTTGCGGTGAGAAGCAGGTGATCGTCAGGGCTGTAGCTTAAGGTTATATCGGCAAGCAGGCCAGCGTCGAAGATGCGGTCATGCTCCCCTGCTCCCCCGCTTTCACTGTATGTCTCAACGAGATTCTCCCCTGATTGTGAATATGCGGATGTCATGATACGGCCGCGCTCTGTCTTCTGCAGCATGAAGGAAATAAAGCCGCCAGCTCCGAAAGTCACAAAGAGATCATCGCGTCCGATGCTCATGACAGCTTTCAGCGGAAATGAAAGGTACAGCCTTCCTTTGCCTGCATCGGCTATGAAGCCGCCGTTGTAGGTATGGTAATAGGTGTATCCTTTCTGAATGAGCTCAATGCCCGTTCCGATTCCGACCGTGTCGGTGAAGTAGTATTCAAGCGGAATGCTTACGGAGAATCCGTGGAATGGATAGAGGTAAGTCTCTTCCCTGTAGCCTGACGAGGCGATTGCATCTGACATTGAATACCCTGCCCTCGCGCCTGCAAGGAATCGGCCAGATAGCGAGGCCGCACTGATGGATGTGGCGAAAAGAAGCATGATGATGACAGCTGCGGCTAATCTCCGGCTCATGTACGAATGATATTCTCCTTGCTTCCGCCTGTCCACTTCTCCGCTTTGATGGTATCATCGCGGTATGTATCAGGATTATTTCAGCCATGCTCCGGATTTCCCTTCGTCAATCGATCGTCTCTATACGATAATCTCTGTCCTCAGAGCTCCCGGCGGGTGTCCCTGGGATAGAGTCCAGACGAACAAGACCGCAACGACATCGATGATCGATGAGTGCTATGAATACCTTGATGGCATTCTGAAGAAGAATATAGATTCCGAGCGCGAGGAGATCGGGGATGTCATGATCAATGTCTTCATGAATCTCTATATCCATGAGGAGAACAGGGATTTCCTCCCCGCTGAGGCTGTGAACGAGGTCTGTGACAAGCTTATACGCCGTCATCCCCATGTCTTCGGTTCCGAGCATGCAGATAATGCTTCAGAGGTCCTTTCTCTCTGGAACAGCGTCAAGGAGAATGTCGAGGGCCATAAGGATAAGGCTTCCGATTTCTTCTCGCGCATTCCCTCAAGCCTTCCTCCTCTCGAGGAGAGCTATGAGATCCAGAAGAAGCTGAAGAAGGTCGGGTTCGACTGGCCTGATGCATCCGGTGTGATCGCGAAGGTAGAGGAAGAGCTTGAGGAAGTCGGTGAAGCGATTGCCGAAGGCAATGAGGATCATCTTGAGATGGAGCTCGGCGACCTCTTGTTCTCCGTTGTCAATCTCTGCCGTTTCATGAAGATACGTCCGAATATTGCGCTCCACAGGTGCAATGAGAAGGTCAAGGCTCGCTTCCAGCGTCTTTTCGATATGGCTTCAGAGCGCGGTATCCCTGTCGACAAGGATCATGTCGATGAGATGAATGAGCTCTGGGAGAAAGCAAAGAAGTCGGAGTGACCTTCCGGTCAGTAAATGATGAACTCAGCTTCGGCTGTTTCAGGATTATCAGAAACAAAATCGAACTGCAATGCAACGGGGCGTGTTCTCCCATAGTTCTGAATCGTAAGCTCGCCTTTGCCGTTTTCTATGAATATCGGATTGCTTCCGTTGCCGTTTATGCCGCCATACAGGAATTTCACCATGCCTGCATCATCGGTATCTCCGGTGTTTATGCGTACGGTGCATCGCTGTGCTTCTTTTGTCGGCATATCAAGAATAACAACACCTGAAGTCCTATGCTCAATCGGTCTGTAGAAGCTGCTTAAATCAATTTCTATCGGCTGATTGTATTCTCCGGAGGCATATGCGATGAATGTCTTATCCGATTCGCTTATCTGCCTGACATCCGCCATTCCTCCTTTCTGATAAATGACTTCATTGTTTTCTTCGCTTGACCACCAGTAAAGAGGGAAATATGCTGGCTCTCCGACTTTTCCTATATAGACAAGAACGTGCCCATCATCTGTTTCCCCTATTACCGGACAGCATATTGAGGCGCCTGTTCCGGATTCAGTCAGCTCAATCATCTGATCCCTGACGATATTGGATTTCTCAGTAATCTCAAGCTCAAGGATGAGTTCCTTCTGGCTGGGAGGTATCTCATACAGCTCTGTGCTTTCAGTCTGGAAGCTGCTGTCTATCGATATTCTATGCGGAGTCCTCAGACATGTCCGCCACCCGCCATTCGTATTCTGCGACACTCTGGAAAGGATGCAGTAATTTATCTCACCGATGTGTGACAAATCCTTGACCGCATGAGGATTCCCCTGGATTCTTCCCTCTGGATCATCAAAACTGGAACCTGTATTCCCGAAATCGCCTCTTGTTGAGAGCCTTATGCTGTAGATCGCAACGCGCTCAGGATCATCGATTCCGTATCTCCAATACTCGCTGAGATTGATCCGATAGAAATCCTCAAAGACCTTTCTTCCATCCCAATCATAGTAAAGTGGTTCATCCGTATAATCGATGTAAAGATCCTTGTCCTTCTCAAATGGACGTTTGTGCAGCTGGTAGACAAGAATCTCCCCGGCGTTTTCAGCACCGATGTCGCGAGGCGTGAAGCGTGCAGATCCGCCTTCATCGGGGCGGAGGAAGAAAGAACCATTCCCATTTGCTTCGAGGTGACTGTTTCCTCCTCGCAGCTTTATGGAACCGCTGCTATCCGATGCTGCTCCATACATGTTATCGATGCTGAGATCACTGAGGATTATATTCATATCAGGATCTGTGACAGCTATGCGCCTGACCCAGTATTCCGAACCATCGGGTGCGGTCAGAAGAAACTCTTCATGAAAGCATGAAGCAAGAAATATGGTTGATATAAGGATAATCAGGAGCTTGCGCATGTGTGCCTCTGGCTTGATGATATGACAGAGGCAGTAAAAAGAAAACAGCATGGTTCTCACCACGCTGTCTATGAAAATCCAGGCCCCGGATAAGCCGGGTTCTGTTTAGGTAATCATCTATCTAGGCGTACAGTTACCCGTACGCTCAAGCAGCCTACCCGCAGCCATGGCCGGACCAGCCGACTGCATACTTGGCCTTGCTCCTGGTGAGGTTTGCCTAGCCCTGTCCATCACTGTCCAGGCGGTAGTCTCTTACACTGCCGTTTCACCCTTACCCATTGCGGGCGGTCTGTTCTCTGCTGCACTTTCTGTAGCATTGCTGCTCCTGGCCGTTAACCAGCACCATCGTCCTGTGGAGCCCGGACTTTCCTCTGCTAAGCAGCGATTACCTCCGGAACCTGGAAAAGATCAGAAGTCTTCGAATCCTCCATCCATGCCCATGGACTCGTCATAGGAATCCGTATCCTGCTGGGATTCTGCAGACGCTGCGGATGCCTTGGATTCTGATCCCGTACCCTTGGATTCAAGCTGCTCGAAGATGTAGCTCTTCTCCGTCTCCGGATCAAGCTCCTCGTACCAGATGATCCTTGAGCAGTACGGGCAGTAATCGATCTCATTGTGCTCCTGCTTCATCCTGAGATCGATGACGAACTGGACAGGAAGAACCATGTCGCAGCCCATGCAGACCTGGCCATGGACAGGAACGACGCCGACACCGCCCTTCTTGCGGACGATGTTGGAGAATTTGTCATAGAGCTCATCGGAAATCATGCTTCCCTTGATCTCAAGGCATGACTGATCGAGAGCTGCGATCTTCTCATTGATCCCGGAGAGCTTGGAATCCACCTTTGCCCTTTCCTCCTCGACCTTTGCTCTCTGCTCGGCAACGGCAGCTTCCTTCTCCTCGAGATCCTTCTTCAGCTTCTCCGATTCCTTGGTCCTGCTGTTGCGCTGCTTGAGGAGCGTCTCCTCGTTGGCCCTGGCTTCCTCGAGCTGCTTTGAAAGAGCCTCATACTCGCGCTGCGTGTTAAGGAACTCCATCTGCTTCTCATAGCCGGTCCTTGTCTGGAAGGCATCCTCGTATCTGATGGAGAGCGACTTGACTTCGTCCGCAGTCTGCGATGCTGTCTGCTGAAGATCCTCGAGTTCCTTCTCGACATTCCTCAGAACAGCCTCTTCCTTCCTCAGTTCCTTCGGAAGGGACTCAACCTGCTGCTCAAGTGCGAACTTCTCCTGAAGCACTTCCTGAAGCTTCTTAAGACATTCAAGCTTCTCGTTTTCTGCCATATAGCCTAAATCTCCTCGCTCCGCCTATCTTAGCGGATTATATTCTTTCTTTCTATACCGGTATCAGTTCCAGTCCTTGAGCTGGCGGCTGCGCTTCGGATGGCGGAGCCTTCTGAGGGCCTTTGCCTCGATCTGCCTGATCCTTTCCCTCGTGACATCGAAGTAAAGACCGACTTCCTCGAGAGTAAGCGCATAGCCATCATCAAGGCCGAACCTCATTCTCAGGACTTCCTGCTCGCGCTGCGGCAGCGTCGAGAGAAGCTCCCGGATCTTATCCTGCAGCAGGACGAACGCCGTCCTCGATGCCGGATTCTCTGCATCCTTGTCCTCGATGAAATCCGAAAGGACGCTGTCCTCTTCCTCTCCGACCGGGGTCTCCAGTGATATCGGTTCGCGTGCGACAGACTTCACGTTCTTGACCTTTGCCTCCGGCCATCCGAGATGCTCTGCGATCTCCTTATCCGTCGGCTCGCGTCCGAGACTCTGCATGAGAACCCTCGACTCCCTCACTACCTTGTTGATCTGCTCGATCATATGCACAGGAACCCTTATCGTCCTCGCCTGGTCGGAAATCGAGCGGGATATGGCCTGCTTGATCCACCATGTGGCGTATGTCGAGAACTTGAATCCTTTCTCGTACTCGAACTTCTCTACTGCCTTTATCAGGCCGATGTTGCCTTCCTGCACAAGATCGAAGAACTGGAGACCGCGGTTTGTGTACTTCTTGGCAATCGATACAACGAGGCGGAGATTGGCCTTGATGAGCCTGTCCTTCGCGCTCTTGAGTATCTTCTTGCCCTGCTGGATATTCTTCACAGCCTGGATGATCTCATCTGAAGAGCATTCGAAGTCTGCCTCTATGGATCTGAGCTCCTTCTCCGTAAGCTGCAGCTCCTTGATCTCATCCTTGATCTGGTCGGCGCTCATGCCGAGGGCTTCCTCGATCTTCTCCGCCTTGGAGCGCGTTGCAAGATCGCGTCCGAGCTGCCTGAGCTCCTTGACGCTCGTCACTTTCAGATGGTCCTCGTAGAGCTTCTTCTTCTCATTGCAGGAGATGATCTTCTCCTTTGCCTTGATGAATATGTCAGTGAGCTCATCGATGTCCTCCTTCTGGATCTCGAATGGAGTGACCCAGTCGGTGACAGGGATGTAATCGCCTTTCTCCATAGCTTCAAGTTCATTACGGAAATCCGTATATCTCTTCGCGAGCTCAGTCTCCGTAGCTGCGTTCTCATCCTTGATGCGCCTGTGGATCTTCTGGATCTCCTTCTCGAGATCGGCACCCTTCATCTCCGGATGATCTGCACGGAACTGCCTGTCCTTCTCCGCAGCTGTCTCGGCTATCTTCTGATTGAGGCTGTTCTCCTCCTTCCTCAGGCTGTCGAGCTTATCCTCAAGCTCCTTCATGCGCTGCTCTCTCGAACGCGTGCGGCAATAGCTGATCCACTTCTCGCGGGTCGGGAAATCGCTTCTCTTCCTGCCTTTGTAAAGCGGAGAGGATTCATCAGGGCATCCGCCGAGCTCTGAAAGAAGCTTCTCGCGGAGACGGAGGAGGTCCTCTGTGAGCTCAGGCGTATCGCCGGCGAGTATCACCCTGCTCTTGAGTTCACTGTATTCCTTTATCTCCTTCGGTATTTCCTTGCCGATGGCTTCACGGTATGCGGCATTATATCTCTTCTGGAGTGAGAGGAATTCCTTGAGCTCCTCTGTAGAGAGGGACTCTTCGGTATCTTCCTCGATCCGCGTATTCATCTTCTCGATGACTTTCGAGAAGAATGAGATGAGTATGCCGCTTTCGCGGATGACGGAACGCACGATATCGCCGCCCTGCTCCATCTGCATTGCGAGCTCGACTTCCTGCTCGCCTGTCAGGAGATTCTCATTGCCGATCTCCTTCAGATAGAGCCTGATGGGATCATCCTGGGATGTATCATACTTGCCCTGTGCTGCATGGGTCTTATGCTCGCTCTGATGCTCTGAGACGGATGAGATGTCTATGAAGCGTTCCGTGGAGACCTCTGTGTCATCATCGGTGCCTTTCCACTCGTTGAGATTCTCCTCTTCTTCCTCAGCTTCCTCTTCCTCTTCGTCCTCGTCTTCCTCATCATCGGATGATGGGCGCTTCCTTGATTCCTCTTCCTCATCCTCTTCGATCTCGATGTCTGCAAGATCCTCATCTGAAGGACCCTCGTCATCCGAGTCCGTGGAATCCTCATCATCCTCAGGAAGAGGTTCCTCATCGAAATCATCCTCTCCGAAGCCCTCGAGATCCTCATCCGTAGGCTCTCCGGCGAAGTCCGGGTCACCGTCTTCTGACTCCGTATACTGGACTCCATCCTCCTTGAGCGCTTCCGTGATGGCATCGATATCGCCATACGTATCCTTGTGCTTCTTTATGGCTGCCACGATATCGAGAAGCGTGACGTATCCCTGCTCCTTGGAAAGCGCGATGAGTTCCTTGTAGAATGCTGAATTCCTGAAATCCTGTTCTGCCATTTAATCCTCTTTCTCCGTACCCCTGAATAGCTCGTTCTTCAGCGAGCTGATCCTTTCATCGAGCTCCTTCTTGCGCTGCAGCGCATCGGACAGCTGATCAGGATCAAGCGAATCCGAGAATGATCTGAGCTGATTGAGAAGAACATCCCTTCTTTCTTCCATTCCTCTGAGGCTTATCCGGTCTGCGGCTTCATCCAGTGCGCTTCTCCTCATCTTCGATGAATACTCATCGAGAGCGAAGGAGGTGGCAACATCATTTCTTGCATCCTCATCAGTAATCATGGTAAGGAAGAGCTCATTGCTCGTGATTTCGTTTCTCATGGCGTTCTCAAGCGCCATGTATATGATCTGGGCTTCCCTGTCCTTCAGGTCTCCGAAGCTTATCCTGGACCTGTACTCCCTGAATAAATCCCTGTGGTTGGCAAGGTAGAGCATCGCGAAAAGGTCTATGGATACAGCTGCGGGATTGAACTGCCGGTGCCGGGTTACACCCTGTGTTGTGCCTCTATCATCCTCCTCAGCGGTTTCCCTCGTATCTGCAGACGAGGAAATGTCGGCCCTTATGGATTCTTCCGAAACCGAAAGAAGCGCAGAGAGACTGCGGATATACGAAGCCTGCTCGACACTGGAAACGGTGGACAGAAGAAACGGAGAAAGATACCTGACGAAGTCAGACTTTCCCCTGCCTGAAGAGATATTATAGGATTTTGTTCCTTTGCTGACAAGATAGCTGAATGCGTTCTCAGCTGGTCTGAAATCATCGTAAAGTGCTTCTGCTCCAAGTTTTTCGAGTATCTCCGATGCGTCCTTACCCTGCGATAGCTTGTGTATGGAGCATTCAAGCCCTGCCTTATGCACCAGCGCGATGGCTTTGTCCGTAGATCTCTGCCCTGCTTCATCGCTGTCGAACATAAGGTCGATGCGGCTGACATAGCGCGACAGAAGCTTCACCTGCTCTTCTGTAAGCGCTGTCCCGAGCGACGCGACTGCGCTCGTAAGCCCTGCCTGATGCAGCGAGACAACATCGAAGTTGCCTTCTACGATTATGGCCGGCGTCTTTCCCTTCTTCAGCGTCTCAAGTGCCTCATAAAGACCGAAGAGGCTGTGGCGTTTGGAGTATACAGGTGTATCAGAGGTGTTCTTGTACTTGGGCACATTCTCCCTTCCGGAGAGATCCCGGCCCGAGAATGCCATATACCTGCCCTGCCATGAGCGCACGGGGAACATCAGCCGGCAGGCGAACATCGGATATGGGAAGCTGTTCGGGGAGAAAAGCCCTGATTTCCTCAGGATGTCATCAGAGTATCCCTTCTTTGAGAGGAATGAATGGAGCCAGGATGGATCCTGGGGAGCATATCCGAGCTCGAAACGCTCTATCATCTCCTTCGATATCTTCCTCTTCTCAAGATATTCCCTCGCGCCCTCGGCTTCTTTGCTGTTGAGGAGAAGATAGTGGAATGTCCCCGCTATCCTCCTGTTCAGCTCATACAGCGCATCAATCTCATCATGGTCCTTGCGCTCGGCGGATCCTGCCTTCGTCTCAAGAGCGACCCCGGCTTTCTTCGCCAGTATCTCTACAGCCTCGCTGAACCCGACATGATCCATCTTCTCGACGAATGAGAACATATCGCCTGATTCATGGCAGCCGAAGCAGTGATAGAAACCATCCTTGTCGTTAATGGCAAATGACGGGGTGCGTTCATTCCCTCCCCCGTGGAACGGGCATTTCGCCCAGTTCCGCCCTCCTCGGGTGACGACCGGGATGTAGGACTGTACGACCTCGCTCATCGTAAGCCTTGTCTTGATGGCATTTATAGTGCTGTCAGTGTATACAGGCAATGCAGAAGCTCCACTTCACTGAATATAGCAGAATCTGCAGCCCGCGTCATTTCTTCAGTATGATATAAGGCGGTTCTTCACCGTCTTTCAGCCTTTTTCTGATCTCCCTGGCGGGAACGACGGGCCCCTTCCCTATTCCAGGGCAGCTTTCCGCTTCCTGCTTCCAGCTTTCCCCGGATTCCATGACGTTCTTCCAGAACGGGTACGTCCTGCACTGCAGGGGCCTGGCATCGTAAACCATGCAGCCGGACGGCGTGAGGAAAATGCAGTCATAATCCGGACGTTCCTGAAGGGATACGAGGAAGTATGTGCCGAAATCCACAAGGCGGCAGTACCGTGAGATGAATTCATCCTCATCCAAGGAGAATTTCCTGGCAAGCCTCTCCAGATCGTGCTTCGACAGATAGACATACCCTGGCTCCGCAGAGCAGCAGTACAGGCAGCGCTGGCATTCGAATCTAAGTCCGTTATCGTAGAACATACGTGCGGTAAGCGTAGAGGGAATGGCCCTGAGATGCAAGACGCATTGGACACTCAGCCCCTCCTGGCTCTATGGCATTTGCCTCATACGTTATATTCAAGTATATTGTTCCATCGATGAGCAAGAGCCTGAAGAAGAATTATATATCAGCGGTGCTTAACCAGGTGCTCTCTGCAGTCATACAGACTGTTGCGCTTTTCTATATCTCGCGTGCGCTCGCTGCGCCGGAAATCGGCGAATACAGCTATGCCGTCTCTGTCTGCTCCTACTTCATACTGCTCTCGAACCTCGGCTTCGTGGCATATGGACAGCGTGAGATCGCATTCCTCCGCGATGATAAGGATGCATATTCCAAGGTATTCGCCGAGCTTTTCTGCCTCAAGCTGATCATCTCAGCCGTGGTGATGTCCGCATACGCGGCTTTCATATTCCTCTTTGCGAAGGATAAGCTGCTTTACACGATCATCATAATACAGATTGTGAATTCCATGCTCGATATCTCATGGCTCTATACAGGTCTTGAGAAATTCGGGACTGTGATGATACGCACGCTCGTGATCAGGATCATCTACTTCATCGCTACGATACTGTTCGTGAAGGGACCTGAGGATTTCTATATCTATGCAGCCATCGAGTCGATGAACCTCCTGGGTGTCTCGCTCTCGCTGTTCATGGGGCTGAGGAAGCTTGTCAGAAAGCCGTCCGGCAAGCTCGATATCTGGCGCCATTTCATTCCTGTGCTCTCGCTGTTCGTTCCTTCGGTCGCAGTGCAGATCTACACGATTCTCGATAAATCCATGCTTGGTATCTTCTCCGGCGGCGTCTATACTGAGAACGGCTACTATGAGCTTTCCCAGAATTTCGTCAAGGGAAGCCTCCTTCTTGTCACCACGCTTGCGAATGTGTCAGCTCCGAGGATCGCATATGAGCTTGCCAGGAACAATATGCAGACGGTCAAGAAGCAGATGTACGATTCATACCGTTTCGCATGGTTCTCGGTCATTCCGATCATAATCGTCATCTACTTCATCGCGCCGCGTGTCGTCCCCCTTTTCTATGGACCAGGCTATGATAAGGTCATAGTTCTTGTACGTGTGCTGCTGCCGCTTCTGATGGCTATGGGTCTCAGCACGATATCAGGAAGCCAGTTCCTGGTGCCAGCCAGGAAGGTCAGATACTACAACATCTCGCTTGCTGTCGGAGCTGCCGTCAATTTCATCCTCAACTTCATGCTCATTCCGCACCTGCAGTCCGTCGGTGCATCGATCGGCTCTGTAGCTGCGGAGTTCAGCGTTCTCCTTACCCAGCTTGTGTTCATTTCGCACCTGGGAATCCTGAAGATCCGCCGTATACTCGGCTATGGCATGAAATACATCCTCGCAGGGCTTATGACAAGCGCATTCCTGATATACATGGATGATTTCATCCCATTCTCCGTGCTTGGGATCTTTGAAGACATCATCATAGGGCTTGCAGTCTATCTTGCAATACTCTTCATCCTCAGGGACAGGCTCATGATCGATTCCGTAAGGAAGCTGTTCAGCAGATCCCGTTCCCTTCATAAGGAAGAAGGAAATGGAAAAGCATAAGGTATCCATCATCGTTCCCGTCTATAATGTTGAGGAATATGTCGGTGAATGCATTGAGAGCATCATCGGCCAGACATATATCAATCTCGAGATACTGATCAATGATGACGGCTCCTCTGACGGAAGCTACGGCGTCTGCCAGCATTATGCTGGGATGGATGGCAGGAT
>CALXKY010000021.1 GCA_944389055.1 uncultured Spirochaetaceae bacterium
ATCCGAGGTACAAGCTCTTTGAGGCTCTTGCCGGGAAGAAGTGTGTTTCCTCTTTCCCCGCAAGGTCATTTGAGGCAGAAGCTCCTGAGGGTGGCGAGAGCGGATACAAAAGCACATTCGTGAAGAAGAAAGCCGTTCCTGAAAGCAGCCGGAGCGGAGACGCAGCTGCATCCGTTGAGGAGGCTGAAGCTGTTCCGGAGAGGAAGATTCCCGGTCTTTCCCCTGATTTCCTGAAAGCTTCTGCAGATATGGCTGAAAGTGCTGTGTCAGCTGAGGTTCAGGAGCCCAAGAGGAGGAAGGCGGCACCTGAGCCCGCTGCAGAGGAAGAGGCCGTTCAGGATCCATTTGAGGAGCTGCAGAGGGAGGAGGCCGAGAAGAAGGCTCTGAGGCAGGCTGCGATGAAGCAGAAGGCTGAGGAGGAAGCCGCAGGCGGCGAGGATGATGACGAAGGCGGACGCGATATGCCTGCTCAGGAGAATGAGCTGCAGCTTTCGGTCGGTATCGGCGGCCTGCAGAGCAATGAGCTCGGATACGCTGCCATAACGCAGAGGTCGAGGAAGAAATATACAGCTCCGCCTCTGAATATGCTCAAGGATTACCCGCATACATCAAGCGAGATCGATGATTTCACCCGCCAGCAGGGCGATCGTATCATAGAAACATTCGCTGAGTTCCATGTGAACGTCACGCTCGATTCGATAACGAAGGGCCCGACTGTCACGATGTACCAGCTCAAGCTCGGAGAAGGTGTTCCTGTAGCCAGGGTTACAAGCCGTGAGAACGAGCTTTCGTATAACCTCGGTGGCGTCAGGATAAGGATCCTTGCGCCCGTCCCGGGGCGCCAGGCCGTGGGCATCGAAGTCCCTAACAAGACAAGGGCGATCATCGGATTCAAGGATATGCTGAATGCTTTCCGCCGCAGCGATGATAGCACGAAGCTCAGAGTTCCGATGATCCTCGGGCGCACGATTACTGGAGAGCCTGTGACGATCGATGTCGCGAAGATGCCGCATATGCTGATCGCGGGAACGACAGGATCTGGTAAGTCCGTCTGCATCAACTCCTTCATATGCACGCTCATCTATTCGAAGAGCCCGCAGGAGGTGAGGCTCATCATGGTCGACCCGAAGGTCGTCGAGCTTACGGTGTACAATGGCGTGCCGCATCTTCTCACGCCTGTCATCACGGAGCCCAAGAAAGTCGTAAAGGCTCTGGGATGGCTCTGCGACGAGATGGAGAGGCGCTATCAGATGATATCGAAATTCGGTGTCAGGAACATCGAAGGCCTGAATGCGAAGATCGTGAATGAGAACATACCAGCGGAGAAGCTCCCGTACATCGTCCTCATCATGGATGAGTTCGCCGATCTCATGTCCACCGTCGGCAAGGATATCGAGACATATGTCGCACGCCTTGCAGCGAAGGCAAGGGCTGCAGGTATCCATCTCATACTCGCGACGCAGCGTCCATCGGCCGATGTCATCACAGGAACGATCAAGAACAATTTCCCGGCGCGGATCGCATTCGCGGTAAGCTCCGGCACCAACTCCAGGATCATCCTGGACGAGGGTGGTGCTGAGAATCTCCTGGGCAAGGGAGATATGCTTCTTATGGAGCCTTCCACGATGGGCTTCCAGCGTATCCAGGGAGCATTCCTCTCCGATGACGAAGTCTATTCGATCGTAGGCTTCGCCGCAAAGCATGGAACCCCGGACTACCTTTCCGAGGATATCTTCGAGGAGCCGGAAGTGCATGAGGATGAAGGTGATGATGCACCTGTCTCCGATGAGGACAGCGATGAGGTCCTCTATGAGAGAGCGAAGCAGATCGTTTTCGAGCGCAAGTGCGCATCGGCATCCTATCTGCAGCGCAGGATGAAGATCGGGTACAACAGGGCCGCGAGGATGATCGAGATGATGGAGGAGAATGGAATCATCGGACCTCCGAACGGATCGAAACCCAGGGAAATCCTGAAGTATGAGTGATAGGGAAGCCGGCCAGTCCGGCTTCTTTCCATTCAGGGCCTCTTGGGATTATATTGCAGCGTATGAGAAGCGCAATCAGGAACGGAGAGATCATAAGGGAGGAAGAAGCGGTACTCCCTGTAACATACCGCGAGGTCCAGTATTCATTCTCTGTGTATGAGGCACTGAGGATCACGGGCGGCCATATCGTCCATCTCGATGATCACCTCAGACGGCTTGAGGAATCATGCCGCAGCATAAAGCTTGAACATCCGTTCACTGATGAGATGATCGGGTCCTCCATCAATGCACTCATCAGAGCCGACGGCATAGTGGATGCAACGGCAAGGATACTCGTCGTGGGCGGCCCGGCACCGCTTTTCTTCGTCACGTATTCCTCTCTTCTCTCATATCCTGACAGCTATTACGATGAAGGCGTTCCTGTATCGCTGTACTACGGTGAGCGATTCCTGCCCAGGGCCAAGACATCGAATCTCCTGATGCAGTACATAGCGCTGGAGGAGGCGAAGAGCCGCGGCTCATTCGAAGCGCTCCTTGTGAACAGGAAGGGGCAGGTGCTTGAAGGAACGAGAAGCAATTTCTATGGCATATACGGCTCAACGATCTACACCGCATCCGATGATCTCGTGCTTTCGGGAATCACGCGCATAAGCGTTATCAGGGCAGCGGAGGAGCTGGGTTTCAGCATCATATATACGCCGCCCACGGATTCGAACCTCTATATGTTCGATTCGCTCTTCATCTCATCGACATCGATGGGTGCGATGCCCGTTTCTTCAGTCAACGGCAATCCGATGAAGCGTGACAGGTGGGATGCCATCCGCGATATATGCCGGCTTGAGCGCGAATGGGAGTAGGAAGTCTTTTGTAGACAAAATATGCCATTAACTATATTGTCATCTGTGTTAAGTCATCATAATCACTACCATTGAGGTCGAAATAGATGAAATTCACAGATCTGCCTCTATCAGAAGAGGTGCTTGCCGGAATAGAGAAGGCAGGCTTCACGGACTGCACGCCAGTCCAGGAGACCGTCCTTCCTGTATCGCTCTCAGGACGCGATGTGATGGTCCAGTCGAAGACAGGAAGCGGAAAGACAGCGGTTTATCTGCTGACAATACTCGAGAAATACAGCAGGAATCATGCAAGCGCGGCGCTTGTCGTATCGCCGACGAGGGAGCTTGCAGTCCAGATCGAGGAGGATGCGAGGCTCCTCTCCTCAGGCTTCCCTGATTACCGCATCGGATGCTTTTACGGAGGAGTCGGCTACAAGGAGCAGAACGAGGAGCTGTCATCGGGGCTGAATCTCTATGTGGGAACACCGGGGCGTCTTCTTGATTTCGCGAAATCGAACAAGCTCGATTTCCGCTGCTTCGATACCATCGTGCTCGATGAGGCTGACAGGATGTTCGATATGGGATTCTATCCCGATGTCCAGTCGATGTTCGCCCAGATGGTGAGTCCGAAGGAGAGGCAGACGATGCTTTTCTCCGCAACTCTCTCCACGAAGGTCAGGAATCTCGCATGGCAGTACATGGCTGATCCCGAGGAGATTGCGGTGAATCCCGAGGAAATCACCGTGAAGGCGATCACGCAGGAGCTTTTCCATGTGACGAAGGATGAGAAGTTCGGTCTTCTCCTTTCCATACTGAAGAAGGTCAATCCTGCCTCCTGCCTTATCTTCACCAATACCAAGGACAGGGCAGTTGAGGTTGCCAAGCGTCTTGTGATGAATGGATACAAGGCGGAATACCTCATGGGAGATATGCCTCAGTCCAAGAGGCTCAGAACGCTTGAGAAGATGAAGGAAGGCAAGCTTCCATATCTTGTGGCTACGGATGTCGCAGCACGCGGCCTGCAGATAGATGACCTTGAGCTTGTCGTCAATTATGACATTCCCGAGGATTTCGAGAGCTATGTGCATCGCATCGGACGCACGGCCCGCGCAGGCAAGTCCGGCAAAGCCATCACGCTTGCATGCGAGGAGTATATCTATGGCCTTGAGCCGATCGAGAACTACATACAGATGAAGATACCCGTGCTCTGGCCGGATGAGGCAGGTCTCGAGCCTGTCGAGGACAAGAGCGAGGGCTATCATTACAGATCGAGGCGGCCATCATCGAAGCGTACAGAGCGCAGCGGTGAGCGGAGAAGAAGCAGCGACAGGAAGCCGCAGGGCCAGCGGAAGAGGAATCCTCAGGGCCGTGGCAGGAGCAGCCAGCCTGATGAGAAGGAGTACGAGAAGCTTTCCACCATGACGCTCGAGGAGAGGATGGCCTACTACAGGAACGAGTTCGGCGGGGATGGTGGCAAGCAGCCTCCCAAGGAGAAGGCAGCCCAGAAGCCGCAGCAGAGACCGCAGCAGAAGAGAAGGCCGGCGCAGCAGGGACCGCGTCCGCAGCAGCAGAAGCGCCAGGGGCAGGAAAAGAAGAAGCCCCAGCCTTCGAAACCGCAGAGCGAGGCTGTGAAGCAGGCTCCGGCAAAGCCGATGGAAGGCCAGAATGCAGAGGTAAGGAGTGCCAGGAAGGGCATCTTCGCAAGGATAAAGGCAAAGATCTTCGGGGAGAAGTGATGCTGAGGAGATTCATCTCATATTACCGTTATTACAAGGGCCTCTTCGCCCTTGATATGACAGCAGCGCTTGTTTCATCGCTGCTGTCTCTTCTGTCTCCGGCAATCGTGCGCTATATACTCTCGACAGCTCTTCCTGCTGGGATGTTCATGCGCATTCTCCAGCTCCTGTCGCTTGTTCTGGTGGTCTATCTGATCCAGGCGGGCGCAACGTATATAAGGATCAAGTGGGGGCATTATCTAGGTGTCTGGATGGAGAACAGGATGCGATTCGAGCTCTTTTCCCATCTCCAGTGCCTTTCGTTCTCGTACTTCGACAGGACGAAGACCGGAACGATAATGAGCCGTATCACGAATGATCTCTTCAACATCGCGGAAGTGGCTCACCACTGCCCGGAGGATTTCCTCATTTCGATTGCTACGATCGTCGGAGCATATGCGTTCATGTTCTCATTCTCATGGGAGCTTGCGCTTGTGTCAGTCATTCCTCTGCCTGTGATGCTGCTCTATGGAATCCACTTCAACCATCGCCTCAAAGAGCGCAACAGAGCAATCAGAAAGACGATTGCGGAGGTGAATGTCGCTGCGGAGAATTCCATCCAGGGTATCCGCGAGGTCAAGAGCTATTCGCAGGAGAAGATGCAGGAAGAGAAGTTCGATGAGACGAATGTCAGGCTGAAGTCCTCCAGGGAGAAGATGTACCAGACGATGGCGCAGTATCAGACCGGAATCAGCTTCATGAGGGATTTCTACTACTTCATGACAATCGCCGGCGGCATCATCCTCATCGCTGCGGGGAAGGTTGAGGTCTATGACCTTGTGACATTCCTCCTCTACGTTTCCGTTGTCCTTCCTCCGATCGACAGGCTCATCAATTTCACGGAGCAGTTCACCCAGGGAATGGCCTCTTTCGAGCGCTTTGTCGAGATCCTGGACATCAGACCGCAGATCGAGGATAAGCCAGATGCCGTGCCTCTTCATGTCACGGAAGGAAACATTGATTTCTCCGATGTCTCATTCTCATATGAGTCGGAAGATGAAAGCATCGTGATCGATCATCTCGACCTCCATATCCCCGGAGGATCGAAAGCTGCTCTCGTCGGTGAATCAGGGGCCGGCAAATCCACGATCGTATCGCTTCTGGGCCGCTTCTATGAACGCGACGGCGGTTCGATCATGATTGATGGCGTGGATATCGATGATGTTACGCAGAAATCGCTCCATGAATCGATCGGCTTCGTGCAGCAGAATGTCTTCCTATTCGATGCCTCGATCCGCGAGAATCTCCGGTACGGCAAGGCCGATGCCACCGATGAGGAGATGTGGGAGGCGCTGAGGAATGCCAATCTCTATCCATTCGTATCATCTCTTCCAGACGGACTCGATACTGAGGTGGGAGAACGCGGCACAAGGCTTTCCGGCGGGCAGAAGCAGAGGCTTTCGATAGCGAGGATCTTCCTCAAGGATCCGAAGATACTCGTATTCGACGAGGCGACAAGCTCCCTTGATACGGAGAGCGAGAAGCTTATCCAGGAGGCTTTCGACCGCCTTGCCGAAGGCCGTACTTCCATCGTGATCGCCCACAGGTTATCAACGGTGAGGGATTCGGATATAATCTTCGTGATCGATAAAGGAAAAGTGAAGGAGCAGGGGACGCATGAAGAGCTTCTCGGGAAGCATGGCCTGTATTACCGGCTCTATTCGCTGAAGGACTGACCGATGAAGAGAGCCAGACTCATCATAGCTATAATCTTTCTTGCGATACCTTTCGTAATCCTCTCTGTGCTCACGATCGTGCTGGGCAATCTTCTGAGGGTTCTGAAGCTCCGCCGTGCAAGCGAGAAGACAGTGCACTTCCTTCTCATCATCCTCATCCGCTGGATATTCATATGCGTAGGGCTGCGGCTCCATACGGAAGGCAGGGAGAATATCCCGGCATGGGGAACGAAGGTCTGCTATATCTCCAACCACCAGAGCATGATGGATATCCCTGTGCTCTATGGTGCGGGAATGTGGTGCGGCCTTGTCGCCAAGGAGGAGCTTTTCCGCATACCGGTTCTCCACGGTCTGCTTAAGGTCCTCAGGTGCGTTGCTATCGACCGCTCATCGCTCCGTGCAAGCCTTAAATCGATCCTTACCGGCGTTGAGCAGATCAATGAAGGCTACCCGATGGGAATCTTCCCAGAAGGAACAAGGAGCAGGACCGGGGATATTGCCGAGATGAAGGCCGGTGCCTTCAAGATGGCTACCAAGCCCGGTGCGCTTGTCGTGCCTGTCGCGATGAAGAATACAAGGAACACGCTTGAGGCTGCTGACAGCCTCAGACCTGTCCATGTATACGTCAGGATAATGAAGCCGATCGATACATCGAAGCTCTCCGATGAGGAACTGAAGACGCTGCACTCCGATGTGGAGAAGGAAATCAGGGAGGCTTATGATGAGCTTCCCGGACCGTATGACAGACGCTGATATCACATTCTCCTACGGAGATGGAACATCCATATTCTCATCATTCCGCTTTTCCGTCCCAGACCGGGGCGGATTGCTTGTAATAGCACCTCCAGGTTCCGGGAAGACGACGCTTGCGAAGATCATAACCGGAGCGGTTCCCTCATATTCCGGAGGAGATCTCTCCGGCCATGTCCATGTCTCGGGCCGCGATGTACTCGATCTTCCCGTTCCGATGAGAATGGATCTGGCAGGACGCGTCAGCCAGAACAGCGATGAGATGATGCTCTTCTCTTCGATTGAGCAGGAGATTTCATTCCCTCTTTCGAATCGCGGCCTTCCTGCAGAGGAGATCGGGCGGAGGACTGATGAGGCTATCGCGCTTTTCGGCCTGGAGGATTTCCGCGGCATTCCTGCTGCAGAGCTTTCCGGAGGGGAGAAACGGCGTCTGATGCTTGCGGTTCTCTTCGCCGTGGATCCGGATCTCTATATCCTTGACGAGTCATTCGATGAGCTTTCTCCCCTGTGGAGAAAGAAGCTTGTCTGCCTTCTCAGAAGCCGCTGCCGCAGCTTCATAGTGCTTGGATCCCATTGCCTTGCCGAGTATGAGGAGCTTGGCTGCCCTGTGATTTCGATAGAGGATGGCCATGCGGTTCCTTTCAGGAGGGAGGAGATCCCTCTCATGAGCTTTCCTGAGCACTCCGGATTATCATGTCTCTCGGTTTCTTCGCTGATGCTGCAGCGCAGGCACAGGAGCTCCGCTGGAAGCGGTCTGACGCTGTCAGTTCCTTCTTTCAGCCTCCGGGAGGGTGAGTGCGCGGTTCTCACTGGTGATAACGGCACAGGCAAGAGCTCTTTCTCCCGTGTTCTCTGCGGCCTTCTGCAGGAGAATGAGGGAAGCGTGGCGCTTGATGGCAGGACTCTCACGCAGAAGGAGAGGAAGAAGTCCGTTGCATATCTTATGCAGAATCCCTATGAGGAGCTTTTTCTGCCAACGGTCCTGGATGAGGCCAGGAGCACTGGTGCAGACGGTGATGAGATAGAGGCCGCGCTGGCTCTCTTCGGCCTTGAACCGGGGTGGTATATAGCGGAGATATCATATGGACGCGCGAAGCTTGTGCAGGCAATGGTCTTCTACCTGCTGAAGCGCCCATTTGCCATATTCGATGAATTCGACAGCTCGCTGCCTTATGAGAAGAGCCTTGAGGCCGTCCGTATATACCTTGAGCGCGGCTGCGGTGTGCTGGTCATAACCCATGACAATGCATTTGCTTCCGCCATGCCTGGCCGGAAGATGAGGATAGAAGGAGGCGTGCTCCGTGAATACTGAGAGCTATATCTACGGCACATCATTCTACCATCGCTTCGATGTGCGCCCGAAGCTCCTTTTCACCCTGCTTTATTCCGTGTCGGTCTTCCTGATCCATTCATGGTATGGGCTTTCAGCAGCCATCCTGCTTCCTTCAGCCATCTTCTTCCTGTCACTGGGAGGAAAGGAACTGTGGAAAGCCTTCCTCCGTCTCCTGCCTGTGCTTGTGCTTCTTGTCATATTCATTCCGCTGCAGGACCGGGATGGAAGGGCTCTTCTCTCGATATCTGGTACTGTGATCGTCACAAGGGAAGGACTTGGGCGCGTATGCCGCCTCGCGGTGCGCTTCTCATCTCTTTCCCTGATTCTGATGCTCATGATATTCACCGAGCGCAGCGAGAACATAATCCGTGGGCTGAGGTTCTATCATCTGCCGTACAGCGTCTCCCTTCTGCTGTCGATGATACTGCGGTTCATACCGTATCTCGGTGCTGAGTTCGAGGAGATAAGAGATGCTATGTCGCTGCGCCTCAGGGAAGGAAAGCGCGGATTCCCTGTCATGCCATCCATAACGGCCTTCACGGTTGCTGCAGTGCGCATGATTCCAGATACCGCTGCAGCACTGGAGGAGAGAGGATATGGAAGAAGCGGAAGAACCGAATATGGAAAGCTGGAATATGCTCCTGGGCTGTTAACACAATTCGCAATCAGTGCTATCGTTCCCGTCATATTCGTTGTTTTCCTGAGGTGAATGATGGCAGAAAGATCAAGAGCAGCGCTGCATCTCAGCATGATTGCAGTTTCTGCAGCGCTTACAGCGGTTTTCACGATAATAGTGCGCATCCCTGTTCCAGCTACAGCTGGCTATATCTCGCTCTGCGATGCGGCTGTGGTATTCTCAGCGTATGCATTCGGCCCGCTTACGGGATTCATTGCAGGCGGACTGGGATCAGCTTTCGCCGATCTTCTTGGCGGCTATCCTCAGTTCGCGCTCATTTCATTCGCAGTCCATGGGCTGGAGGCGTTCCTTGCGGGACTGCTCGTGCGCCGCAATAGCGGCAGCGTGCTGAACATGGTAATAGGGGCGCTCATCTCAATCGTCATCGTCTGCGGCGGTTACCTTCTTCTCGAGACTCTTTTCATCACGACATTCGCTTCTGCACTTGCGGAGGTTCCGATGAATGCGCTTCAGAGCGGAGTCGGAGCGGTAATAGGGCTTCTGCTGTATGCAGGCGTGAGAAAGGCATACAGGAATCTTGATGCTCTCAGGTGGTAGCCTCGCATTCATTTCTTCTGGTATATTCCCCATTAGGAGACATATATGGCCATAACTGATCATGATACTGTTGTAGTCCTTGATTTCGGTGCGCAGTACAGCCAGCTTATCGCGCGGCGTGTCAGGGAATGCGGCGTCTACAGCCAGATACTCCCGTTCACAGCTTCTGCTGATGAGATCAGGAAGCTTGCCCCTAAAGGCATCATCTTCTCCGGCGGACCTGCCAGTGTCAGGGCAGAGGGGTCTCCCCGGCCTGATGCGGGAGTGTTCGCTCTCGGTATTCCGATCCTTGGCATCTGCTATGGCCTTCAGGTCATGTCCGAGATGCTTGGCGGCCATGTCACAAGCTCCGGAAGGAAGGAGTACGGGCTGCAGAATATAACCATCTCAGATCATTCTTCCGAGCTTCTCTCCGGTGTCTCCGATTCAAGCCAGGTATGGATGAGCCATGGGGATGCCGTAGACAGGATCCCTGAAGGTTTCAGGGTCACTGCAGTGACTCCTACATGCCCCTATGCTGCCGTCGAGGACAGCAGGAGAAAATTCTATGGAGTCCAGTTCCATCCTGAAGTCGTGCACTCCGTTGAAGGTGATAGGATGATACGTTCATTCGTGCTGGATATCTGCGGTGCCGAAGCTGACTGGAACATGGGGTCATTCGTCAGCGACGCGGTTGAATCGATAAGGAAGACAGTCGGCAGCCGCCGCGTCCTCTGCGGACTTTCCGGTGGTGTTGATTCATCCGTTGCGGCTGTTCTCATACATAAGGCCATCGGCGATCAGCTGGTGTGCGTTTTCGTGAACAATGGCATGCTCCGCAAGCATGAGGCTGAATCCGTGCTGGATCTCTTCGGCAGGCACTTCAGCATGAACCTGCAGTATGCCGATGCATCCGATGATTTCCTCTCTGCGCTCAAGGGAGTCACTGAGCCTGAGGCCAAGAGGAAGATAATAGGGAAGGTCTTCGTTGATACCTTCTACCGTGAAGCGCGGAAATGCGGCGATATCTCATTCCTTGCGCAGGGTACGCTCTATCCTGATGTAATTGAATCCAGGTCCCCATCCGGTGGTCCATCATCGACAATCAAGTCACACCATAATGTCGGAGGGCTTCCTGAGGATCTGAAGTGGGAGCTTCTCGAGCCACTCAAGGAACTCTTCAAGGACGAGGTCAGGGCTCTCGGCAAGGAACTCGGTCTTCCTGATGAGCTTGTATACCGTCATCCGTTCCCCGGGCCGGGGCTCGGTGTGAGGTGCATCGGGGAGGTCACGAAGGAGCGCCTTGATACGCTCCGTGATGTTGATGCGATCTTCATCGATGAAATCCGCAAGGCTGGTCTCTATGGGAAGATATGGCAGGCGCTGGCTGATCTTCTTCCTGTGAAGAGTGTCGGCGTGCAGGGCGATGAGAGAACGTACAGGGAGGTATGCACGCTCAGGGCCGTCACCAGCGAGGATGCGATGACCGCTGACTGGTTCCGCATGCCCTATGAGGTGCTCCAGCGGGCAGCTTCGCGCATATGCAATGAAGTCCCGGGAGTCAACCGTGTACTCTATGACATCACATCGAAACCGCCAGGAACAATCGAGTGGGAATAATGGGAAAATGCGTTAGCTCCTTACAGTACAAGGAGCTGTTTTTTATATTGCCATCGATTTGATCCGAATTGTGCAACTAACAATATCTGGAAATAATATGGTATGAAAATAGTTGCACATTTTGGGTTTTTCTGATTTTGCACTATGACCTGCTTGCCTGTAAGGTAACATATTCAGAACATACCGGTCCTAAAGAAAGTAACACAAAACAAGGTGTTGCATCCTGTGATAGCAACTATAGGTTATAAATATGCAACGGAAGATAATGTGAGCTCTATCGTATAGATTCAGACAGTGATGTTTTCCAAGAACAAGACAGCCGAGAAGTGCGTGGTGGCTCTTGCTGAGGTGCAATATTATCTTAAGACGAAGGGCATGATCTTCTCAGAGTATTATTCTCTTATAAGGTGGCTTGAGGATGGTACGGTCAGGCTGTACTTCGGAGGATGCAATGAGATCTTTCCGGAGAAAACGATGCCAAGGAATGCTGTGGAGGGATTTGGGACATCTGTAGCTCTGAATAGCGTAGTAGATATGAGCTTCTATTCAATTGATTTATACGATAATATCGTATACGATAATAGAGTGAAAAGAGAATTCATATATACAGAGCCTTTCCGGAAATGCTGGAAAGCAATGGGATTAGGTGATGATGAGCAGCATTATCTGGAAAATATCTTGCTTGAGAATCCACGGAAAGGTGCTGTGATAGAAGGTTTAGGAGGAGTAAGAAAATTACGGATAAAGCTTGAATGACGAGGAGAGAGTGGTGCGGAAGAGTGATTTATCTTGATGTTCTTGAGAAAGAAAAGCTGTATCTTCTGTTTGCTTATCCAAAGAATGTACAGGAGGATTTGACTCCTGAGCAACGTAAGCTGCTCCGGCGCATGGTTGAGGCCATAATGGAGGAATAGATATGAGCGATCATGTTTTCAGATCAGAATATAGCATGGAAGAAATAGAAAACAATTTCAAAGATGTCGATTTCTTCAGCGGCATAAAGGAAGGGCTTGAAGAAGCTCTTGCATATGAGAAGGGAAAAGCAAGCTTAGAAACGATTGCCAGAAAGAAAAGTCTTCCAGATGTGAATGTGAAAGCCGAACGTGAATCTCTTGGTATGACGCAAAAGGCTTTTGCGAATGTGCTCGGAGTATCCAAAAGAACTGTAGAAGCCTGGGAAACAGGACGGAATACACCTTCCCCTACAGCCAAGAATCTGATTTATCTCATATCGCAGAAACCTGATCTTGTGCTTATGCTGCAGGAAGCACGGTGTGAATATTCACCCTGACCCGGATTTGCCCCCAGAAATCCTGAAACATCTGAGACATGGAGATATATAGCGGTTATTTGAGACTGAGTAACACAGTAGATGGCGTATAAGACAATGAAATTATTGAGTGGGAATGGGTCCATTTGCTATTAACTTCTTGCATTGCAGGGGGTTATTTTTTTGACTGCAGCGGAATATCGGAGTACAGGAGAGCTTATTGGATAAACCCTGCATGAAAGAGGTGGATGCCTTAGTGTTTCCTTGCTTGTTGCTCTTTCCTTATCAGCGGCATGCAGGTTTCGCAGCAAGCTCTGTCTGCGTCATTCCAGCAGGTTCCCTGCAGTCTAAGGCGCATCCTGCATTCAGGTAAAACCTATCTGAAACGGACTTGTCTGTACCATCTGGGCGAGCTTCGTTAAGCATGCCTGCCAGGCACCCCATTTGGCACATCATCAACCGGATTCTGCCTTTTTCAGGACAGGAAGAGACAGTCAGCTTTCCGTATCAGCTGGCAGCTGCCAATAGCCGCACCTGATCCATGTGTGACGGTTTTCATTGCTTGCTGATCTTTCCATGATCCTGCGATAAAGCAGAGCCTGCTTTTCAGCTATCGCGTTTTGATATACTCTTGCTTCATCATGAGAAGAGTATGCACAGTGGCCTTGGGCATTATCCTGCTTTTCGGTTCCCTCGTATCCTGCTCGAAGGATTCCGCGGTTGCAGAAGCATCTCCATCTTCAGTCCGCATGGCTGTTGCTGTGGATCCTGATGGGCTTGATCCTCAGATGAGTGCTAGCGCAAGTACATTTCAGGTTACAAGCAATATATATGAGACTCTCGTGACAGTCGATGAGAATGGAAATATAGTGCCTTCTCTGGCTGAGAGCTGGATCATAGCTGACGATGGTCTTTCCATAACATTCAAGCTCAGAAAAGAGGCGATGTTCTCTGACGGGGATGCCTGCGATGCAGATGCTGTCGCAGCATCTTTCATGAGACTTATATCACCCTCATCAGCAAGAAGCCAGGATTATAGCTTTATTTCCTCTGTGGAGGTTATAGATGAATGTACTATCCGCTTCATATTCAGCAGGCTTGATGTTACTGCGCTGGCACGTTTTGCGTATCCCTGGTCTGCAGTTGTGGATACGGCACATGCGGACAGCCTGAGGACAAAGCCGGTAGGCAGCGGCCCGTACATGCTTTCAGACTGGATTCCGCAGCAGCGGCTGGTCCTGGAGAAGAATCCTTACTATACTGGCAGATGCAGTATTGATCGCATCGAATTTGTCATAATGAGTGATATGACGAGCGCAGTCACTGCTATGAAGAACGGACTGCTCGATATAATCCTCATTACAGGAGATCTCGCCGGGCTTTTCGAAGGCGATGACGACTTCACTATCCACGCACTTCCGACAAATGGGCTTCAGCTGATGGCCATGAATAACAAAAGCAAGGGTCTTGATGATATAAGGGTGCGTATGGCTATAAACCATGCAGTGGATAAGGAAGCACTCATTGAGGCTGTCTGGTGGGGGTATGGCGAGCCTATAGGCTCCCACTTCCCAGTCGTTCTGAGTGAGTATATCGATATGAATGGAAGATATCCTTATGACCCTGACAGAGCCAGGGAGCTTCTTGCGGAAGCCGGGTATGGAGAAGGAGAGCTGAAGCTCAGGATGTTCCTTCCGAAGAACTATCAGGAGTACGTGAATGCTGGTCAGGTAATTGCTGATATGCTCAGGAATGCTGGTATCGATGTCGATATCCAGATTGTTGAATGGGCAACCTGGCTCAGCGATATCTATAACGGCAGGGATTATGATCTTACGGTTGTCGGGCATACAGGGCGGCTTGATTCATATTCGCTTCTTTCGCGTTATAGGAGTGATGCTGCAGAGAATTATTTCAACTATGCGGATGATGAGATGGATGCTCTTCTTGATGAGTATATCGCAGAGCCGGATGCTGATAAGCGTACTGGGATAGCTCATAGAATGGAAGAGATTCTTGCGGAGGATGTTCCTGCTCTGTATATCCAGGATCCTATACAGATATATGTCACAGATTCGTCATTGGATGGATTCATGACATATCCTATCAATATATTCAGGATGGATCTTCTTGAATACAAGCAGGAATAAGCTATGAACCATGCTTGCAGGATGCCAGGGATTTGCGCTGATGGGAAAGTATATAGCTAAGAGGCTTCTTTCATCGCTGGCTGTGATGGCAATAGTAAGCCTTGTGGCCTTTGCGGCTCTCGAGCTGATACCAGGCAATGCCGCCTTGGTAGCTGCTGGCACAGAGGGGAGTTCATCGTCTGTTGCATCCCTTTCTGCTGAATTCGGTCTTGATCGCGGATTCGGGGAGAGGCTTATTCTTTATTACAGGAATATCCTCTTTTTTGATTTCGGCGTATCAAGCTATTTCGGAGAGAGCGTATCGACGCTTATCGCTCAGCGTCTTGGCGTAACGTTCTCTCTTGCATTCTTCTCGATACTTCTTGCATTCATATTTTCTGTCGTGCTGGGATCTGCCGCAGCCCTTGGAAAAGGAAAATTCCTGGACATATTCTCAAGGTCCGTTGTACAGCTCTTCTCGAGCATGCCATCTTTCTGGTTATCCCTTATTTTCCTTATAGTCTTCTCCTCTATGCTCCATCTGGTAGATGTCGGCGATTACGTTTCTCCTTCAGTCAGCATTGCTGGCTATATCTCCTCGATAATCCTGCCTGTCATTGTCCTTGCCATAGGGGAGACGGGGCCTCTTCTCCGGCTTGTACGCACCAGCATGCTGCAGGTGAAGAAGGAAGATTGGTACAGGATCGGCAAAGTCAGAGGAATACCCAGGATCAGGCTTGTGGCTGCATATGCGCTTCGTTATGCGCTTCCGGGGCCTATTACGCTTGCTGGAAGCGAGCTTGCTAAGCTTCTTGGCGGAACGGCAATTGTTGAATCGATATTCGCACTTCCGGGGCTTGGGCGTCTTTTCCTTACGGCTGTTGAGATGAGGGACATACCTTTGGTCGGTGGTATTGTCATATTTGTATCATTCCTTGTCGTGCTTATGAACCTGCTGACAGATCTTGCTCTTTTCTTCTCGAATCCGGCAATGAGGAAGGCGGGAGGTATGGGGTTATGAGGAAGTACAGTATTTCATTCATCATAGGCATCGTGCTTGTTGTATTCGCATTTTCCATTGCTTCTGCTTCTCTTGTGTTCATGCCCTATGATCCGGAAGCGATGGATATATATAATCGCTTTCAGGGGCCATCGCCTGCACATCTTCTTGGTACGGATCATTTTGGACGGGATATCCTTTCGCGGATAATGAGCGGAAGCCTCGTAGCTCTTTCAGGAGCGCTTGTCTCAGTCATGATAGGAGCTTTATCAGGCATCGTGCTTGGAACCATCTCTGCGCTTTCCCCTGAATGGATCGGCAGTGTGCTGCAGCGTGTCATTGATGCTCTCATGGCGTTTCCGACGATATTGATTGCTCTTGTTCTTGTCGCGATAGCGGGGAAGGGGCTGCTTCCATCGGTTGCTGCCATAGCGCTTGCCATGGTTCCTGTCTTCTCGCGCCTGGTATATACGATGATGCTTGAGACAAAGGAGAAACTGTACGTCAAGGCTGCCGTAAGCTATGGAAGCGGCTGGCTGAGGATTGCTGTTTTCCACATGATTCCTTCGATGGCTTCCCGTCTCATAACGCAGTTCACGTCATCCATAGGAAGTGCCATCCTCATGGAATCATCAATGTCATTCCTTGGACTTGGCATACAGCCTCCATCCTCAAGCCTGGGGATGATGCTGAGCGAAGCGAGGAGCTATGTCCTGACATATCCTTATCAGGCGATACCATCAGGGGTGGTCCTTCTTATCATTGTCCTGGGCTTCAATCTGCTTGGCGACGGGATAAGCGAAGTCTTTGCAGCACGCAGGAGGATACGGCATGGCTGAGCTTCTTTCTTTCCGTTCGCTTTATGCAAGTGATGAACGCCATGCTATACTTGCGGGCCTTACGCTTCATGTTGACAGAAGTGAGACCGTCGCTATCGTCGGAGAGTCTGGCTGTGGAAAAACAATGAGCATAGGGGCTTTGCTTGATATTCTTCCCGATGATGTTTCCATTACCGCAGGATCGATTGTTTTCGATGGAGAGGATGTGCTTTCATACAGCGGAAAGGAACAGAAGGCACGGTTATACAGCCGCATCGGCTTTGTTCCCCAGAATACAAGCGATTCCCTCTATCCTCTGATGACAGTTGCGGATGTGATGACCGATGCCTATACGCATAACCATCCGGATACAGGCAGACGGAAGGCCAGGGAAAAGGCTGCGATGCTTCTTTCTTCACTTGGGATTGAAGATGCAGGAAGAGTGCTCTCCCTCTATCCATTTCAGCTTTCAGGTGGGATGAAGCAGCGCGTGAACATTGCTGCGGCACTTATGGATGATATAGATCTTCTCGTTGCCGATGAGCCTACCAGTGCTCTTGATATCCACATAAGAAGGCAGATAGAGGCGCTGTATGCATCCCTGTCTGGCCGTGAGGGGCTTGCCATGCTTGTTGTAAGCCATGATCTTGGATTCGTGCATTCCATAGCTGACAGAGTGTATGTCATGTATGCAGGACGTATCATCGAGGAGGGTAAGTGCAATGAAATATTCTCCGCTCCTGTCCATCCATATACAAAGGCGCTTATAGAACTCGGTACAATGAAGGCAAGGGACAGAGCTCATGATCTTCCGGAGCTTGGCCGATTGGCTTCAGCTGTGGACAGAGATAGTCCTGCATGTGCATTCCTGCCTCGCTGCTGCTGCCGCAAGGAATCGTGTGCTGTGTCTGTAGAATATGCTTGTCTTTCGGATACTCATTTCGTGAGGTGCGTATTATGAGCGTGCTTTCCTGCGTGAATGTGTCTAAGGTCTTTCAGGATAACGGCTTTGAGGCATTACGGGGCATTTCGATAAGCATCGGAGAAGGTGAGTCCGTCGGGATCGTAGGGGAGTCCGGAAGCGGTAAAAGCACTCTTGGCAGTATCATCGGTGGTCTTGATAAGCCGACAGATGGAACCGTTTTCTACCATGGAACTGATATTTCCAGCCTCAAGGGCGGGGCTTTCCGTCAGTTCCGGCGTTCCGTGCAGTATATATTCCAGGATCCAAAAGGTGCGATGAATCCGTATTTCACGCTCCGCCGTGTCCTTATCGAGCCTTTGAGGATCAATTTCCC
>CALXKY010000022.1 GCA_944389055.1 uncultured Spirochaetaceae bacterium
CTTGCTTCAGAATGCGGGAGGATCATCCCGATACACGATGGGAGAATCGCAGATGATGCTGGGTGAGAATATCAGGATGGCCCTGTCTTCGATGGCAGGCAACAGACTCCGCACGTTTCTATCGCTTCTCGGTATCATGATCGGCGTGGCTTCTGTCGTCGCGATACTGAATCTTGGAAAGAGCGCTGCCGAAAGCATGAGCGCAGCCTTTGATTCAGGCGGGCTCGATACCGTGAGCATCATGCCGCGCGGCTCAGCGCGCGAGACGATGATATTCACCGAGGAATTCTCGTACAGCCTTATGGATGAAGTCGATGGCATCCGTGAGGTGCTCCCCGTTGTCTCATCCGGCGCGAACGTGCGGAACGGGCAGGAGATAGAGGAGGGGGTCGCCGTGCAGGGCGTCACGTCCGGATTCTTCTCATCGTCTGCCCTTGAGCTTTCATCCGGCTCATTCTTCACTGCGCTGGACAATATAAACCGCAGGCAGGTCGTCGTTCTCGGTGCGGATCTTGCCGAATCCCTGTTCCCCTCCGGGGATGCTGTCGGACGATATATCTCCATATTCCGCAATCAGGCGAAAAGCTTTCTTATCGTGGGAGTTCTCAAGGAGAAGGATCAGACGATGGGGACATCGTACAACGAATCCGCATTCATGCCATACAATACATACGTCCAGCGCTTCAGGCGCACCAATCAGGTCGGAACATATATCGTGAAGACAGCTGAAGGTGCTGATGCCACAGCCGTTGCCGAGGATATGGAGGATTACCTGAATGAGATAGCAGGTTCTGATTACTATACGATCTTCAGTCCTGCAACGATCAAGGAGATGGCTGAATCCGTCACGGGCACATTCTCCTCATTCCTTGCTGCAATCGCTGCGATATCATTGGTTGTCGGAGGCATCGGGATCATGAACATCATGCTCGTCTCCGTCGTCGAGAGAACAGGGGAGATCGGCATCCGGAAGGCGCTGGGAGCAACACCTAGGATGATACGTTCCCAGTTCCTTGTTGAATCCGTGACGCTATCGCTCTCCGGTGGTCTCATCGGACTTGTTCTCGGGAGCCTTCTGAGCTTGCTGACGGTGAAAGCCGCAGGATGGGATCTCTTCATTTCCCCTGCGGCTATCATCATCTCCCTTCTCTTTTCCCTTGCCATCGGTGTATTCTTCGGCTGGTATCCCGCAGCAAAGGCGTCGCGTCTGGAGCCGATGGTGGCTCTGCAGAGGGAATGACTCAGGATGATTGCCATTGCTGGCATAAAACCAATAGAATCACATTCCGGAGGAAACGATGATAGTATCCAAATTCGGTGGCAGCAGCGTTGCGGACGCTGATCAGATCAGAAAGGTTAAGGCTATCCTCGAAAGCGATGAGAGACGTATGGTCGCTGTTGTCTCTGCGCCTGGCAAGAGGAACAAGGAAGACCAGAAGATCACCGATCTTCTCTATAAGTGCAACAGCCTCGTGCAGAAGGGACAGACCTGCCGTCCCGTGTTCAATGAGATATCAAAGCGCTTCATACAGATGGCGCAGAAGCTCAAGGTTGATGATGTGAAGCTTTCGGAGCGTCTTGATGATATCCGCTGCTCGATCGATGCAGGCCGCGGTGCTGACTATGCGGCTTCAAGAGGTGAGTATCTTTCCGCCCTCGTCATAAGCGAATTCCTCGGATGGGAGTTCCTCGATGCCGAGGATGCGATTGTCATCAATCAGGATTCCACCGTAAATGAAGCGACATCCCAGCGCCTTGCTGAGAAGCTTGAGCCCGGCAAGCGCTATGTCATTCCCGGATTCTATGGAGAGACGGAGCAGGGTGTCATAAAGACATTCACCAGAGGTGGCTCGGATATCACGGGATCGATCGTCGCGCGCGCAATCGGCGCGGAGCTCTATGAGAACTGGACCGACGTGTCAGGTATCTACCGTGCAGATCCGCGCATCGTAGAGGATGCAGAGGTCATTCCTGAGCTTTCCTACAAAGAAGTCAGGGAGCTGTCGGATGTCGGTGCATCTGTTTTCCATGAGGAAGCGATAGCTCCGATATACAGCATCGGGATCCCGATTGTCGTGAAGAATACGAACAGGCCTTCCGATCCAGGCACAAGGATCCTCCCTGAGTCCGCCGGAAACGGTGCTGTCGCGGTCTCTGCGCGTACCGGGCTTTCCCGTATAAGGCTCCGCAAGCTGATGCTCTTCAAGAAGTACGGCATGCGCCATGCGCTTCTGACGATGCTCCATGTCTTCGGAATACGTCCGAGCTACTCTCTCTTCGGTATCGACAGCATCGTCTGGTTCTTCGATTCAAAGATGGCAAGCGACAGCGTATGCGATGCTATGTGCGAGCGTCTCAAGAAGGAATTCGGGCTCGATTCCATCGAAGTTGATCACGGGCATGCGATCCTTGGTGTGGTAGGCGATGGCACGGACTCTTCCGATGCATATCTTGCCTCTGCCGAAGCACTGAAGAATGCTGATATAAGGACGACATTCGTGAACTACGGATCCTCATCCGCTTCCGTTCTCTTCGGGGTGAAGGAAGACGATGCAGCGGATGCAGTGAAAGCTGTATACAAAGCGCTTTTCTGAATGAATGGGCTTCCGGTTTTCCGGAAGCCATGATAGCGGAGACCCCATGAAAATAGATATAGCCGATACCCCAGCCATGCTCGGCGGCAGAGCTGCGGAGAGGATCGCCGGATTCATCCGCGATGCCATAAGGGAGAATGGGCATGCCCGCATCGTGCTCAGCACGGGCATGAGCCAGTTCGGAACGCTTGAGGCACTCATCAGGATGGATATCGCATGGGAGAAGGTCGAGATGTTCCATCTCGATGAATATGCCGGTCTTCCTTCTGATCATCCGGCTTCGTTCCGCCGCTATCTCCAGGAACGCTTCGTCTCAAGGGTCCATCCCGGTTCTGTCCATTACGTGAGTTGGGAAGGGGACGCAGAAAGGAATATCAGGGAGCTGTCGGATGCATTCCGTTCCGCCCCGATCGATATAGGTGTCATAGGAATAGGGGAGAACGGCCATATAGCATTCAACGACCCTCCTGCGGATTTCATCACCGATGAGATCTATAAGATTGTGGCGCTTGACCGGAAATGCCGCGAGCAGCAGGTTCATGAAGGCTGGTTCAGCTCTATGGATGAAGTTCCTGCCAGAGCCATCACGATGTGCCCGAAGGCAATCCTCTCATGCAGGCATATCGTATCCGCGGTGCCTCATGGCGTCAAAGCTGAAGCTGTCAGGAATACCATTGCATCTCCGGTCACTCCCATGGTGCCGGCAACCCTCCTTAAGACACATCCTGACTGGTATCTATTCCTGGATAAGGCTTCAGCAGGATTGCTGTGATTGAAAAAGGGACTGCCGCCTGACAGTCCCTTCCGTATATATTCCAATCCTTAGCGGATCGTGAGCTCTGTATCGAGATCGAAGAACTTCGCCTTCTCCATATTGACGATAAGAGCAACTGGCTCGTCCGGCTGCGGGATGACGGTCGGATCGATCTTTCCGACAACCTTTGCCTTCGAGGTGGATACATAGACCTGAGTCTCTGATCCGAGAGGCTCTACAACGGATACGTGGCCGTTGATTGTCTTTCCATCAATCGGAGTGTGCGAGAACTCGACATCCTCCGGCCTGATTCCGAATGTCACATCCTTTCCGACGTACGGAGCAAGGAACTTTGCCTGTGCCGGAGTGACTTCGAGGCGGAACGAACCCTCGTCAGCATAGATCTTATCGCCGTCCTTCTTGATGGAGACGACAAGGAAGTTCATGGGTGGCGATCCGATGAATCCTGCGACAAACTTGTTGTCCGGCTCATTGTAGAGCTCCATAGGTCCGCCGATCTGCTGGATGACACCGAGCTTCATGACGACGATCTTGTCAGCCATCGTGAGAGCCTCTACCTGGTCATGCGTAACGTAGATCATGGTTGCCTTGAGCCTGTTGTGGAGACCGGAGATCTCAGCTCTCATCTGAACCCTGAGCTTAGCGTCGAGGTTTGAGAGCGGCTCATCGAAGAGGAAGACCTTTGGCTTTCTGACGATTGCACGGCCTACAGCAACACGCTGTCTCTGTCCGCCGGAGAGAGCCTTCGGCTTTCTGTCGAGGAGGGACTCGATGTCGAGGATCTTCGCAGCTTCCTTTACGCGCTGGTCGATCTGATCCTTCGGGAACTTCCTGATCTTGAGACCGAATGCCATGTTGTCATAGACGGTCATGTGAGGATAGAGAGCATAGTTCTGGAATACCATCGCTATATCCCTGTCCTTAGGAGGAACGTCGTTCATAAGCTTGCCGTCGATGTAGAGCTCGCCTGAGGAGATATCCTCGAGACCAGCGATCATCCTGAGCGTTGTGGACTTTCCACAGCCTGACGGGCCTACGAGAACAACGAATTCCTGATCCTTGATATCAACGTTGACGTTGTCAACAGCCTTGACGCCGCCATCGTAGATCTTGCAGATATTCTTAAGTAATACTTCTGCCATTCATTGCTCCTTTTGGTTGGATAGCCATATGGTATGCGCCTGGACTGCTGAAGTAAAGAATTTTTCCTGTTGAAAATCAGTGTTCCAGGCCCATATAATACCTTAAAAAGCCCGTTTGCTGACTAAATAGATTATTTTAGTCAAAAAGGAGAAGAATGCCGAAGAAATACAGCGAAGAGGAAAAGGTGAGGATCAGGAAGGCCCTCAGGAGGGAGGCTGGCAGATGCCTTGCCCTTTACGGTGTAAGGCGTACGACTGTCGATGAGATCGTGAAGCGCACTGATATCCCGAAAGGAACGTTCTATCTCTTCTATGATTCAAAGGAAGCGCTCTTCTTTGATCTTCTTTCTGCGTTTGTCCAGGAGACGGAGGAGTGGTATCTGGCGAAGCTCCAGGAAATCGATGAGAACCATATCGTGACAAGCCTCACGGATATATTCCTTACGCTTCTGGAGCGTTTCCATGATGAAGGACTTTTCCGCTTTCTTGACGGAGCCGAGCTTGAACTTGTGCTCCGCAAGCTGCCGGAGGAGACTCTGCCTGATCTCAGGAAGCGGATGCGGACTGTCATCGACAGCCTTTTCTCCTATTTCTATATCGATGACAAGGATGACATAAATTCCTTCAGCGCGGGCTATGAGGCCCTTCTGTATCTTCTTCTTTCCGCTGACAGGCTGCCGGACAAGGAAAAAGCCCTCCGGCTTCTCGTCAGAGGGCTTGTGCTGCAGATGGTGGAGTGATCAGGCTTCCGCCTCTTCATCCTTATCTTCTCCGGCAGAAGGATCTGCTTTCCTTACTATCGCTTCCTCGATCCTCCTGTCCTCGATCTTCGTCACATTGATATCGAGGCCATTGATTACGACATGGAGTGTCGTTCCATCCTCAGGAATCTGCGAAAGCGTCGAGAGCACCATTCCGCCGATCGTGTCGTAATCCTCATTCTCCTCGAGCTCGATGCCTGTCTCGCGGGAGAAATCGCTGAGGCTGAGAGCACCGCTGACCTTCCATTCCGTGTCGCTGATCTTCTGGATCTCAGACTCTTCCTGGGGGTCGAACTCATCGTAGATATTGCCGACGATCTCCTCGAGGAGATCCTCGAGCGTCACGATTCCAACAGTCTGGCCATACTCATCGACGACGATTGCGATATGGGTCTTCTTTGCCTGCATATCGGAAAAGAGCTTATCGGCATGGATGGACTCAGGAACCATGTATGCAGACCTCAGAAGCTCTCTGATGCCCTTGTGGTCGCCGGAGTTGAGGCTGATGAGGAAATCACGCGCATTGAGTATGCCGAGTATATCATTGATGTCCTCGTCGTATACGGGGAATCTGGAAAGACCTGAATCCTTGATGGTGTCGAGGATTTCGTTCTCAGGCGTATCGACCTGGAAGGATACGACATCCGGCTCCCTTGTCATGATATCGCTGACGGACATGTCGTTGAACTCGAAGACGTTCTGGATCCACTCCTTCTCATCCTCCTCGATCGATCCTGACTCGCCGCCGGCATCGACCATGAGCTTGATATCATCTTCCGTCACGGCCTCAGGATCTCCATCCTCCTTGAGGCGGAGAATCTTGAGAATCAGGTTCGTAGTCGCCGAAAGCAGCCATACGACGGGCTTCATGATCTTGGCCGTAACCGATATGACTCCAGAGGAGAACTTTGCGACGGCGAACGCCTTCTGCTGCGCGATTCTCTTCGGCACGAGCTCGCCGAAGATCAGGGTGAAGAACGAGATGATGAGCGTGATGATGATGACTGCGAGCGTATTGGCAATGCCTGCAGGAACTCCGATCTCAAGGAAGAGGGGAGAGATGTATACGGCGAGATTGTCCGCTGCGAAAGCTGAGCCGAGAAATCCTGCGAGCGTGATTCCTATCTGTATCGTCGAAAGGAATCCGGATGGATTCTCAGCCATTTTCAGAAGCCTCGGGGCGTATTTATCGCCATCATCGGCCATTTTCCTGAGCTTCGTGGTATTAAGCGAAATGACAGCTATCTCCGTTGCTGCGAAGAAAGCGTTTATCAATATGAGAATAATCTGAAGCAGTATCTGCTGCGCTAAAGACATAAATGAAACTCCTTATTTTTTTCTTCTTTCTGCTCTGATACGGTTTCTGCCATCAGAGGAGGAGCTTCATCGGCCCGGATAAATGCGGAGGCACTTCCGGTTCTTCCATTAGATTTTTACTGCCAGGGCCATCGTCCACTTGCTGTTTTTTTCCTTTGCACAAGACTGTGCGGTATGAATTAGCTTCAATAATATGAAATAAAATGGAATACCGTCAATATTTCAGGGCTATCGGAGACGATTCCTTCTGCCTTCCGCAATCACATATACAAGCGTGTAGAATGCCATTATCCCTGATACAGCCGGCGCAATCATCCCGAGCCTGCCCAGATCGGTGCCGAAGCGTTCTCCGAAGAACCATACCATCGGAATCCTCAGAAGCAGCGCTCCTGCCGTGCAGCTGACCATCGTCCAGAGCGTCTTCTGCCGCCCGTTCAGGTAGCCGTTGAGGGTGAAGACAAGCGCTGTCATCATGTAGTCGTAGCTTGCCGATCTGAAGTATGGGATTCCTGCTGCGATGACACCGGGGTCAGATGTGAATACGCCTATCATCGTCTCCGGCGAAAGCTGTGCCCATAGCCAGAAAAGGAAAGACACGCCGAGGGCGAATGAGAGTGCCAGCCATAGCGACATCCTTGCCCTTCCAGGCTTGCCGCGTCCGTAGTTCTGTGCCGTTATGGCGGCAAGCGCGTTGGCCATCGATGTCGCGCTGAGCATCGCGAAGACATCATATTTTGCTCCGACGCCCACGACGGCAGCCCCGAATACGCCTGCGCTGTTCATCATCATCGTCAGATACAGGAACGATATCCTCACGGCAAGTTCCTGCAGCGAGATCGGTACTCCGACTGAAGCCAGCTTTTCCGCTATCGCGCAATCCGGCCGGAAGCTGCGGAGACGGAAATCGAATATGAAGTCCTTTCCCTTCAGGTAAGCCACGGCGATGATCATGCTGACCGCCTGCGAGATGACGGTCGCGAGCGCTACTCCTGCAACATCCATGCCCATGCATCCCGTGAATATGAAATCGAGGATTATATTCAGCACGCATGCGATGCCGACGAAGATCATCGGCCGGGTGGAGTCCCCGTATCCGCGGAGTATGGCGGAGATTGCATTGTAAAGGCATATGAAGATATTGCCCAGTGAGCAGATGGTCACATATGAAGCAGTCAGCCGGAATGATTCCTCAGGCGTATTCAGCAGGCGCAGTATCGTGTCGCAGAATACGAGCATCAGCACTGTTATTATGAACGCGGCTGCTGTGAATATGGTCAGGGTCGTTCCTATCGTCCGGCTTGCCTTATCATAATTCCTTTCACCCATGCAGCTTCCGATCACGATCGTTGAACCCAGCGTGAGGCCGGTCATGAGGCTCGTCACGATCTGGGTGACCTGCGTTCCCGTAGAGACGGCAGCAACGCTTTCTGCACTGCAGAATCTGCCTATGACGAAGAGGTCGACGGCACCATACAGCGACTGGAGTATATTGGCAATGAGGAACGGCAGCGCAAAGCGGAACAGCGTTGATGCGACAGGCCCCTCCGAGAGATCAAGGGCTTTCATGGAAAAAGGTGACCACAGTGCGTGGGGCAGCGTCAATAATCCTCCGGCCCCTGTTCGCAAAATCGTGCGGATGGTTGTAGAATGTTACCCATGCCGGAACAGAAAAGGCTCCGTCAGGAGCCCTTTGCAAGCGACTGAGGGGAATCGGACCCCCTTCTTATGCTTGGGAAGCATAGGTAATAACCATTATACGACAGTCGCATCGAAGGGTAGAATACCTGCTTTTCGTCAGATAAGCAAGCTGTTTCCGCCGGAGGACCCTATGGATGATAATGAACGGATCGCGCATTACAGGATGATGACAGAGACACCGGTGCCCAGGCTGATCGGGAAGCTTGCCGTCCCTACGATAATAAGCATGCTGGTATCATCGATATACAATACAGCAGATACATTCTTCGTCTCGCAGCTCGGAACGAGCGCGGCCGGGGCTGTCGGAATCGTATTCTCGGTGATGGCCGTCATACAGGCTATAGGGTTCACGATCGGAATGGGGGCCGGCAGCATCCTTTCCAGACAGCTCGGCGCGAAGAGGGATGAGGAGGCAACGGTTACTGCGAGCTCCGGGTTCGCGCTTGCTTTGCTTCTCTCTGTGCTTCTGGCGGTATTCGGAATTGCCTTCAGCTCCAGGATAATGAGGCTTCTGGGTGCTACCGAGACGATTCTCCCTTATGCCGATGCCTATGCCGCATATATATTCTATGGCTGTCCCGTGATGTGCTGTTCCTTCGTTATGAACAACTATCTCCGGGCAGAGGGAAAAGCTGTGTTCGGCATGATCGGAATCACGGCGGGAGGAATACTGAATATCATCCTCGATCCGATATTCATATTCACTTTCGGATTCGGAACTGCAGGAGCTGCGATGGCGACGGCTCTCAGCCAGCTTATATCATTCTGCATCCTGCTTTCGTTCTTCATCAGAGGCAGAAGCAGTGTCAGGATATCGATGCGATGCGTATCACGCACTCTTCGTCTTTATCTGGATATCATCATCACCGGTCTTCCGACGCTGGCCAGGCAGGGACTTGCCAGCATCGCCAATGTCGCTCTCAATGTAGCGGCTGCCGCATTCGGCGACGCAGCTGTTGCTTCCATGAGCATCGCGGGACGCATCAATATGTTCGCGTTCTCAGCCATGCTTGGCTTCGGACAGGGTTTCCAGCCTGTGGCTTCATTCAATTACGGAGCAGGTCTCTATGGGAGGGTAAGGAAGGCTACGAAGTTCACGGCAGCGACCGGAACCATCATAATGCTTGCGGTCTCTGCTCTGTGCTTTGCTGCTGCGCCGTGGATCATCGCAGCTTTCCGCGGGGATGATCCTGATGTCATGGCAACGGGCGTGGCGGCTCTCAGAGCCCAGATGCTCCTGCTGCCGCTCACAGGACTTGTGACAGCTGTGAATATGGGGCTTCAGTCAACCGGCAACTCCGCACCGGCTACTGTGCTTTCGATGGCACGTCAGGGAATCTTCTTCCTTCCGCTGATCATGATACTGCCAAGGCTGCTCGGCCTCGATGGCGTCATCATCGCGCAGCCGATGAGCGATGGCTTCTCGTTCCTGCTTGCGATAGTGCTCTTCTTCTATTTCATGAGGCTTCTCTCGAGGAAAGAAAAGGAGAATAGCTGATGCTTATCATGGAAGGCGAGTGTATAATCAGAGACATGGATATCAGGAAGATCAGAGGCGTCGTCAAGGATTACGCCTGGGGAAACAGTGATTTCATTCCATCCCTCATCGGAGGATATACAGGCAGGCCGCAGGCTGAGCTCTGGCTTGGCACGCATCCTTCAGGCGATGCCTCGGTCGAGGGAGATGGAACGCTCTCAGCTCTTGTGATGAATGATAAAGCCTACCTTGGAGAGAAGGGATGGAATGAGTACGGCGGGAAGCTTCCGCTGCTGATGAAGGTACTTGCCATAGCGAAGCCCCTCTCCCTTCAGTGCCATCCTGATAAGGTCCAGGCTGAGAGAGGATGGAAGCGCGAGGAGGATGCCAGGAAGCGTGGTGAGGCAGTGTCGTATCAGGATGATAATGAGAAATGCGAGATGATCGCGGCTCTCTCCCCGATCACGGCTATGTGCGGCTTCAGGGATCTTGAGGTCATCAAAGCCGATCTCGCCGCAGCCGTTCCTGCAGCATACGGGCGTACGCTTAAATCTCTTGCTGTGGATATCGAGACGCTTTTCATGTCCCTTTTCAGTCTCCCCGATGAGGAGAAGGAAGCAATCCTCTCAGAACTCAGGGCGTCGCTTGAAGCCTCGGCTGAGCCATCATGGGAGGGCCTTTTCATAACACGCAAGGGGATTTCGCTGGAATGCCTCGATGAGTATCCCGGTGATATAGGCAGTCTCTTTCCCTATCTGATGAACATCGTCCATCTGCAGATAGGCGAGGCAATGCCGATAGTCCCCGGAACCCTCCATGCTTATGTCTTCGGAAACGGCATCGAGCTGATGAATGCATCGGATAACGTGCTCCGCGGAGGGCTGACAAGGAAGCGTATGGATCTTCCCGAGCTCAGGAGCATCATGAAGTTCGAGCCGCTTGATGTGAGGAAGTGCACCACGGAGACTGATGGATACGGCAGGACCGTGTTCTCATCGCCTTCACCTGACTTCCGGCTTCTTGCAGCTGCCTCAGGTACATATGAGATAAAGAATGATCCGATAGCAATCGTCTTCGTCACGGAAGGAGCTGTGCGCTTCTCGTCGAAAGGCGAGAGCCTTGTGCTCTCGAAAGGGGAGGCGGCTGTCATTCCTTCAGGCCTTGAATACACGATGACTGTCCGCGGCAATGCATATATATCAGAGGTCCCTGATGCTTAACCGCAAGCGCATCGACCTTATCCTTGAGCGCGAAGTGATTGAGGCGATGGGCTGCACCGAGCCGGCAGCAGCGGCTCTTGCCGGTGCCAAGGCTGCGGAGCTTTTCGGCATGAAGCCTGATTCCGGCATCGCTGTCGTCTCCCCGAATATGATGAAGAATTCCATGGGGGTATCGATTCCGGGGTCATCCCTCAGGGGAATCGAGGCCGCTGTGTCCCTCGGTATTGCGATACATGATTCTTCGGCTGGCCTTTCCGTCCTTTCTTCCGCTACTGACAGCGACAGGCAGGAGGCTGCCTCATTTCCGCTGAAGGTTGAGATAGACGAAAACGTCCCGTCGCTTTACGTTAAGGTCTCGGTCTTCGGTTCCGGCCACTCGTCCTCTGCTGTGATATCCGGGGAGCATGACAGATTCACATCGCTTGAGCTGGATGGCCTGGAGCTTCCGGATGCACCTCTTTTCTTCCCTGAGTGCCGTTCATTCTCCGAGGATAGCTTTCTTTCCACGCTGACGATTCAGGATGTGATCGATTATGCTTCTTCGCTCTCTCCTGCAATCGTAAGGCTCCTTGGAAGAGCCGTCGATGAGAATATGGCAATCAGCCGCGCGGGGACGGAAGAGGAGTGGGGGCTCTCTGCTGGACGCATGATGATGGCCTCTCTTCCGGAGAAGCCCGGAACCCTTGATGAGGCCATGAGGATGGCTGCTGCAGCTGCTTCCGCGGGATCCGACGCTAGAATGGCGGGGTCTGCGCTTCCCGTGATGATAAACTCCGGATCCGGCAATCTTGGCATAACTGTGACCGTTCCAGTCGCGATAGTCGCATCATACCTTGGAAAGAGCCGCGGCGAAATGCTTTCCGCCGTCGCCATAAGCGAGCTTGTAAGCCTTATACTCACAAGCTATAAGGACAGACTCTCAGCTCTCTGCGGGGCTTTCACCGCATCAATCGGTACGGCATGCGCATATGTAAGCCTTCTTGGCGGCGATGCGGCGATGATGGATGCCGCGATAAACAATATGGTCGGCAATCTCTCCGGCATCATCTGCGATGGAGCTGATGACACATGCTCGCTGAAGATCTACTCCTCGCTGATTGCAGCTTCCGTTTCCGTACAGCTTGCTCTTTCCGGGCATCGTGCAGGTGCTGAATCAGGAATCGTCGGCAGCGATTCCCTCTCTTCTATAGATCATCTGACGAGAATATCGCGTGAAGGCATGGAAGAGACGAACAGGACGATAATACGGATCATGATGGAGAAGCGGAGATGAAATATGCTGCGATCGACTTCGAGACTGCCTCGTCCTCTCCGGCGAGCGCCTGCTCCGTAGGGATCGTCAGGATGGATGAGGAAGGTGCCGTGCTTGACCGCTATTATTCGCTCATCCGCCCTGCCTCATCGGATTTCTCACCCTCCTGCTTCGCGATTCACCGCCTCGATCCCGTGGATATCCTTTCTTCTCCTACCATCGCTGATATCTGGCCGCGGATGAAGGATTTCATCGGGGATCTCCCGCTTGTTGCGCACAATGCGCTCTTCGATGTGCAGGTGCTCCGCGCTTCTCTGGCCTCATGGGGCATCGAACCGATCCATAATGATTATTACTGCACGCTATCGCTCGCAAGACGCGTATGGAAAGGACGGCGATCATATGCGCTCTCATCCATCGCAGGAGATCTTGGGTGGGAGTATCAGGCGCACAATGCCCTCGCGGACAGTGAGATCTGCGGACGCCTCTTCTCACGCCTCTGCGGTCCGGCTCTCTTCGATGATGAATCATCTTCCCGGTTCTTCAGAAGGGTATACAAGGATAGAAGCTATCCCAAGAAGGTGTGATCACTCCGTTTCCATCAGATGCGTCCTGACGGCTATCAGCGGATAGAGATAGGAGCACCATATGCCGAGTGCGAAGAAAATGGTGAATGATGTGAAGTCCTCAGGTGCAGGAATGATGGCAACCAGCAGCGCAAGGACCGCTGATGAGATAAGCCCTAACAGGAACCGCACGGCTTTCAATCCGAAGCTTCCGGATTCAGGGGCTGATCCCACGGTCCTGCGTTCCAGGTAGAAGCCCAGCAGCAGTCCGCCTGCGATTGCGGCATTGATCATCAGATCATTGAATGCTGTCCTGTCGAGCTTTCCTGCGGCGAGAAGCATGGCTATCACAGCAGCAGCCGCTGCAGCAGCGAGACCGGTGAAGAATGATGTGATGAGGAATGCACGCCTCTTCTCATAGAGTCTCAGCATGAGGGGAGTGAGGATGAACCCTCCGGAAAGACCTATGATGGTACCTGCCAGTACATCCTGAGGCCAGTGCACGCCTAGCATCATGCGCGAGATAGGCACGAGAATAATCGGCAGTGCAAGGAGGACCGCAGCCCATTTCTTCCAGATTATCACTATCAGGGAGGAATAGAATGAACCTGAGATGGTGCTGTGGCCAGACGGGAAGGAGTATCCTGTAGCTGTGTGGAGCCTTCTGCCTGCTATCAGTTCCGGGTGGGTCTGGAAGGGACGAGGCATCCGGAATATGGCTTTGAGCGTCTGTGTGACCATCAGCGCGGAAAGCAGGGAGAATGAGAGTGCGAAAGCCTTCTTGCGGCTGACGCACCATGTCATTGTCATGATCACGACCATCGGTATGGCTATCTCCCCGAAGATGGTCAGAATTTCTGATATGGCATCCGTGAACGGTGTGCGGATTCTCTCGAAGAAAAGCATTATATCAAGCTGCATTCGCATCCCTCCTGTCCATGATGAACATCATTGCTGCCATTGATATTATAATCGTATAGCCAATGAAGCTGTATGTGTCCGGAATCTGGGAGAATACGGCCCATCCGATCAGAGCCGTGAATATTACCTGCGAATAATCGTATACGGAAATCTCCTTTGCCGGAGCTGCCTTGTAGGCTGCCGTGATCGAGAACTGGCCGCCTGCGGCTGCGAGGCCCGCACAGAGCAGCATTCCTAGCTGCATGGCAGACATCGGCGTATAGCTGAATATGAGGAAGGGAAGTGTCACCAGGCATGAGAATGCGGAGAAGAAGAGGACGACGGCCGGTCCGCTGACGCCCCTTTTCCCCAGGGCCCTGACCGCAGCGTAAGCAGCTCCTGCCCCGAGTCCGCCGATGAATCCTATTGCGGATGAGAGAATATCCGGGTTGCTGAAGGATGGCTTTATGACGAAGAGAGCTCCGATGAAGGCTCCGGCTACTGCCGCGATGGTACGGAACGGCATCTTCTCCTTCAGGAATATGGCGGAGAATATAAGCGTGAAGAATGGTGCCATCTTATTCAGCATCGTGGCATCCGGAAGGATCAGATGGTCCACGGCGTAGAAGTTGCAGAGTATCCCTATGGTCCCTGTCACTGATCTCAGGAGCAGCAGCGGTATATCCTTCTTTCTTATTCCCGAGACCTTCCTGTCCCTGAGCACTATCACAAGGGCCGCGGCTGCTGCGATGAGATTCCTGAAGAAGCTCTTCTGCATCGACGGGATATCGCCTGAAAGGCGTACGAACATGTTCATCAGCGCAAAGCAGAATGCCGATGAGAGTATGCAGAGTATGCCTCTTGTCCTTCTGTCCATGATGCTATTCTAACAGATTATCCCAGCTTCCGGAAATCACAAAACCGCTCAATATGTAGAATCAGTGTATAATATATATCAGATATTCCCTGTTTATGTTTTTTCAGCAGTGGATGCGCTCCTGCAGAATTTCAGAATGTTAACTTGTTGTGATGGAATACATTCCACGGTAATAAAATGAACTATGGTTCCGATTCCGCTTCCTGCTTCACCGATAATACTTGAAACTATGCGAAAACTCTATAAAATCATTAATTAGTGAGTTTTTCATTTGATTGCTCGCTATGAAAGAAATGTTTCAGCTTCGTTTTTCCATTAAAGGAGGAAATCATGAAGAAGTTTGCAGTACTGCTTCTTGTCGCAGTTGCTATGATGCTTCCGCTTTTCGCAAGCGGCAGCTCCGAAGGTGGTCAGACTGTCCTTACTCTTTCTGAGGTTCACGCAGAAGGATATCCGACAACACTTGCTGATTACGAGTTCGCTCGCCTTGTCGAGGAGAGAACAGAGGGAAGGATCAAGATCGATGTTTACTCCGGTGGAACGCTCTATGGTGAGGAGACTGGTTCGATCGAGGCTCTTCAGATCGGCGACCTTGCATTCGCACGTGTTTCCGCATCTCCTGTTGCTTCCTATGTTCCGGCACTCAACGTAATCCAGCTCCCTTATCTCTACAGGGACGGCGATCACATGTGGCAGGTTCTCAACGGACCTATCGGACAGCAGATGCTTGAGGATATCGAAGCATCCGGATCCGGCCTCGTAGGTCTTTGCTACTATGATGCTGGTGCTAGGAACTTCTATACAACGACACCTGTTAATTCCGTAGAGGATATGGCAGGTCTCAAGATCAGGCTCCAGAACAACCCGATGATGGTTGAGATGGTTCAGCTTCTTGGCGGCAATGGCGTTACAGGTATCGGACCAAATGACGTTTACTCAGCTATCCAGCAGGGTACGATCGATGGTGCAGAGAACAACTGGCCTACATACGAGTCAATGGGCGACTATCAGGTAGCTCCGTACTTCGTGCTTGATGGACATACAAGGGTTCCTGAGATCCTTCTCGCTTCCAAGGCTGTCCTTGACACGCTTGATCCAGCAGATGTTGAGATCATCAAGGAGTGCGCAAAGGAGACTCAGGCTTACGAGATCGAGCAGTGGGCACTCCGCGAGAAGTCTTCTGAGGAGAAGGTCACATCCGAAGGCGTAGTCGTAGCTGAGCTTACACCGGAGCAGATTCAGGAGTTCCAGGACAGGATGGCTCCTCTCTATGCTAAGTATGGTGCTGGTTACGAGGACGTAATCGCAGAGATCCAGAACACTGGACTTTGATTGCTGTTTATGCTCAACGGGGAGACTCGCTCTCCCCGTTTATAGATTATAGGGAGGCGGACAATGTCCGGATCATCTTTTTTTCATAACTGGCTGGTTGAGAACAAGCTTGTTATAGATAGAGACCAGTACAAGGGCAAGGTACCATTCAAGGCCTATATCATATTGGTTAATCATTGGTTCCACAGAGTAATCCTCACGATTTCGCAGATTGCTCTCATCGTCATGCTCTGTATTGTTTTCTTCAACGTCGTTCTTCGTTATTGCTTCAACACAGGGATCGGTGCTGTAGACGAAGTCGCCAGGCTTCTTGTCACATGCTTCACATTCCTCGCATGTGCCATCGGTGTAAGAGACCATATGCATATTTCCGTCACAATGGTTTACAACAGATTTCCTAAGGGCGGAAAGATGCGTAAGTTCATGGATGTGCTTCCTGATGTATCCACGCTTTTCTGCGGTGCATTCTTCTTCTATTTCGGTGGAAGCTACATGCTCCGTCTGATGGGGCTTCCTGGCACTCTTCCGATGACAGGACTTCCTACATGGGTTCAGTATATTGCTGTTCCTGTAGCAGGTATCATCATGGTATTCGATTCGATTCTCTTCCTTATCAGAGTGCTCAATCCGAATGACCTTCTGTACAGTGAAGCTGAAGTCGATTACGCAGAGATCCTGAAGCAGCAGGCTGCTGAAGCTGCAGGAAAGAATGGAGGAAACAGCTGATGGCAAGTACGACTATCGCAATCATTGTGCTCATCGGAGGCTTCTTCCTTCTGATGGCATTCAAGGTACCTGTTACATTCTCGATGTTCATCGCAGCAATCGCGTCGACGCTGTTCGTTCCGGGAACAAACCCGACGACAATGGTCCGTATGATGCTCGATGGAGTGAACAACTTCACCATGCTTGCCATCCCGTTCTTCATAGTAATGGGCGAAATCATGGCAGCTGGCCAGATCTCCGATAAGATCGTCGATCTCGCAAACCTTGCTGTCGGCCGTTTCCGCGGCGGTCTTGCATATGTGAACTGCATCGACTCCATGTTCTTCGGCGGTATCTCCGGTTCTGCAGTCGCTGATGTATCCTCTCTTGGATCCGTCGTTATCCCGATGATGGTCAAGCAGGGCTATGACAGGGAGTTCACGGTAGGTCTCACGGTCACCACGGCATGCCAGGGTGTTCTCATCCCGCCATCGCACAACATGGTCATCTATGCTCTTGCTGCCGGTACGGGCGTATCGATCGGTCAGCTCTTCTATGCAGGCTTCGCTCCTGGAATCTGTCTTGGACTTGGATTCATGCTTATGTGTTTCCTCCTTGGAAAGAAGTACAACTTCCCGAAGGGAGAGAAGATGTATAAGAATGACCGCGTAAGATGGATCGGAAAGGCTAATGGCAAGAAAGGCAAGCTCCCAGAAGGTGAGGGCTGGATTGCTATCGGCAACATAGCTCTTGGAAACTGCATGAGGGTTCTTCTCAGTGCCATCCTTCCTATGATGACGCTCGTAATCATCCTCGTTGGAACAGGTGCAGGTGTATTCACAGCAACCGAGAGCTCCGCTGTAGCATGCTTCTATACATTCATCCTCACGTACTTCATCTTCCGTGCTGATAAGATCAGGAATTTCGGCAAGGTTCTTAAGAACTCTCTCAAGACTCTTGCTGTTGTTCTCACTCTCATCGGAACAGCAAAGGCATTTGCTTAT